>NZ_JBPPVC010000005.1:0-140134 GCF_053545015.1 Streptococcus sp. 32226D021BW
ATCTTCATAACTTAATTTCATAAGAAAAACACCCCAATCGTTAGATTTTGTGTCTAACTTTTGGGGTGCAGTTCACAGACGCGGCTCTTTTAGTATTTAAAAATCAAAGTGATAGCAAGCCCAGGACTCTATAGTTTTGTCTGGTTCCAGCAAGTGACTTTTTTCAATAGAAGCTAGGCATTCTAAGCTAAAGGCTCCTTGTTTGACCGCTAGCTTAGGATTATTGTTATTGTAGGTATAGAGGACCAGTCCATCTTGATTCGTTGAAAGATGGAGTTTAATTTTTCCATCTGGGCTTGTTACTGTTGCAGTCTGTGCAGGCTTGGTTAGTAACCAACAATTATCAAAACCGCCTAATAGTTCCAGTTGAGGATGAGATTGACCAAGACCTTCTCCAAATGATTTTTCGTATCGATAATCATAGGGAGTTTGACTGACCTGATGGATGCCATCAAATCTACCCTGCTCAGTATAATACTGAACCCTATCAGCCTCTATCTGTAAGCCATGGTCATGAATAGGCTCCATAAAATTCCCTGTCAAATTAAAGAAGGCGTGATTGGTCGGATTGAAGAGCGTTGCTTGACTACTTCTTCCTTTATAACTAACATGGAGTGAGTTATCTTCTCGCAAGCAATAGGTAGCTGACAATTGAATCGGACCAGGAAATCCGTTATAGTTATCTGCCAAGGTCAATATAAAAGTAACACTATTATTTTGGACATCGCATTCTGATTGCCATAGCTGCATGCTAGCTGATTTTGGACCAGAATGCAATGAGAAGCCCGGACCATTTTCAGCCAATTCCAAGACTCGATCATAAAGAGTGATTTCCCCCTGGAACAAACGACCTGCTACTGGAGCAACTGTTGCACCAATATAGGGTGTTTCTTGGTATTCTTCAGCAGAATGACGGCTTAAACAGACATTTCGTAACCCCCTATTTTCTTCTACTGGAAGTAGAATGTTAACAATCCTCGCTCCAAAGTCAGTCAAAACAACCTGCATCCCTTTGGAATTTTTCAAACGATAGGTTAATGAACCCAAACCAAACGGCTTAATGTCTATGGAATTCATATGCTCACCTACTTATTATTTGTTTTCTTCAAAAACAATTTGACCAGCGATTCCGGTTTTCTTAACTGCTAAATCTTCGGATAAAATGAGGAAATCCGCTGCTTTTCCATAGTCAATGGAACCGACAGTATCAAATACCCCAAGCAGTTTGGCAGGATTTTCCGTCAACAGTGGTAAGACTTTTTCTACCTTCTCACCTGTAAATTTGCAAATATTTTTAAGTGCTTGAATAGTTGTGAGGGTACTTCCTGCACGAACCTTTTCAGTCGCCAGTTGGGCATCGCCATCTATTACGACAATATCATTCACACCTAGCTTGTAATTGCCATCTGGTAAACCCGCTGCCATGATTGAATCTGTAATAGCTATAACCTTCTCCCAACCTTTTGTTGCAAGGAGCATCTTGACCGTACCTGGATGAAGGTGGCGACCATCACAAATGGCTTCACAATAGACGCTGTCCTTTTCCAAAACTGCTCCCATAATGGCTGGCTCATGCTGATGGAAAAGTCGCATAGCATTGAAGGTGTGGGTACAGGTTTCTGCTCCCTTTTCAATAGCCTGACAGGCAATATCATAAGTCGCTGCAGAATGTCCAATTGAAACCTTGATGCCCAACTGACGTAAGTTTGGAATGGCTTCTAGTACACCTGGGACTTCTGGAGCAACAGTAATATAGCGTATATCTCCTTGTGCCCGCTCTTGCAAAGATTGGACCATTTTTGCATCGTAGTCAACCAAGAGATGGGCTGGCATGGAACCACGATACTCATGCGATAAGAATGGACCTTCTAGATGGATACCACGAATGACCTTTGCTGTATTTTCCTTGTATATATTATAAGCGTCAATACAGGCTTCAATTTGTGGCAGTTCATCTGTCACCAAAGACATATGGGCATAGGTCGTTCCCTGACTTGCAAAGAACTGACTAACTTTTTCTAGACTATCTGGATCAGCATGATTAAAATCTACATGGTAGCCACCATGAGTATGTATATCAAAAAATCCTGGAACCACAAGTTGACCTTGAGCGTCAATGACTTCTGCACCGTCTGCTTCAAGGGTCTTCCCAAATAAACTAAAGCGTCCATTTTCAATCAGGATATCTTCATTTGAAAATTGTCTGTTTCGATAGACTGTACCATTTTTAATTACTAATTTTGTCATGTATTCACTCCTTACTGGGCTAAGTATTCACTGAGGTAGAGCTGATAATCGGGGTGGCTTTGTAGAAGGGTCACTGGAAAATCTGCACTTGGTTCAGCACAAGCTGCCCGACGTACAACTCCATAATGCCATTCTCTAAAGACTCCAAGACGAATTTTTTTAGACTTCAAAATTTCCCTCATACCAATTGTTACACAATAAGTAGGCATAGCTTCCAAAGCACCACGCAGGTCACCGATGGAATTTACAGCCCGTGTCTCAGCTGCGATAGCAAGCACTCGTGTTGGTAAGGCTGCAAAGGCATCCTTAGACAGACTTGGTTCAGGCTCGTTAAAGGCCACGTGCCCATTGATACCAATACCACCTAGACACAAATCGACCTTTCCAAGTTTCCGAATGGTTCGTTCAACCAATTCTAAGTCCCTTGGATCTGGGAAAATCCGTTGTTCTTCAGGCATGATTAATTCAGGAGCAATCTGGCTGTAGACTGTTCGATTCATAAAACCACGAAAACTGAGCGGATGGTTAATGTCAATCCACTCTTTTTCATCAGTCAGGTACTCATCCATGTTGATGAACCAAACATAAGCTAGGCTAACTCTTTTCTCATTGACCATTTTTACAAAATAAGGATAGTGCCCTACAGGACCGACTGGGCAAATGATAACCGTCGGTTCATCTTTGGCATTATTGGCTTCGATTGTATCAACCATTTCCTGAGCCAAGGCTTGAAATATGTCGTCATTTGTTTTTGCAATGACCAAGGGGACCTTGCTTTCCCGAATCAAGTCTTCCCCTTTCAACTGATAATATTCTTGCATAGTTCCTCCATTTTATTTCTAGCTAGAACAAATGTTCTAAATTTAATTCACGGATAGTTTGGACAACCTCCTTACTTCTACGTACTCCAAATTTTTTTAATATAGAGGTTATCTGGGTTTTAATGGTAACAGGTTCTACATACCGTAGTTTTGCCATGTCAGATATTTTATAATTGTCTAATAACAACCTGACAATTTCTCTTTCAGAAATGGTTAGTTTGGAAAGATTAGTGATAAAAAACAAAAGACTTTTTTCTGATTTTTGTAGACGTTTGTATTCTTGAACCAGAACTTCTTGGGCAATTCCTTCCATCAGAGGATGGCCGGCCATGACGGAATGGATATGATGAAATATCTGCTTATAGTCCACACCTTTGACAATATAATCTACAGCTGGAGTAGCCATGGCTGTAAGAATGGTTTGCCGACTTTCATGGGCTGTCAGATAAATGACCTGGGTCTTAATTCCTAAATCTCCTATCTTTTCTGCTGCGATAATTCCTGCATTCATAGTTTCCATTTCTATATCCATCAGCACAATGTCTGGTGGATTGCTTTTGACCAACTCCACCAATTCTTCCCCAGACTTTGCTAAACCAGTGACTGTAAAAGCGGGATTCTTATCAATGGCTTCCGCTAGATCTTCAAGAATATAAGGCATATCCTCAGCTATCATGACTTCTATCATTGGTGTTACCTCCTGCTTGATATTTTGGAAGATAGACTGTAAAGGTTGTTCCAACACCCAGCTTACTATCACAATAAATACCACCATAATGGTCCTTTAATATTCCACGAACAAAGTAAAGGCCCATGCCCCAGTTTGTCGAGGAATTTTTCTGCGAATAAAAGGGTTCAAAAATTTTCGAATATAGCCTTTTATTGACTCCACAACCGTTATCTTTCACTTCAATCACCGTAAAGGCTCGAACGTTTCTCAGGATTAGTTCAATCTTCCCTTGCCCTCTCTGAATCTTTTGCAAATTGGCTTCATGGGCATTGGACAAAAGATTACTAAGAGCCTCGCTCAACAAGTCCTTATCCGCTAAAATATAAGCATCCGCCTGGCACACCAAATCAATTTCCTGCTGGGGATACTGCTGATGAAATAACTCAATAGCTGCAAATAAGACCTCTCGGGCTGGTACAGGAACTAGATAGGAGGTATTGACACGGATGGAACGATAAAAGCGATTGATTTTGTCAAGACTATCCGAGATATCCTGTTCCAAATCTGTCACATATTTGTCAATCACTTCCTGATTAGCACCTTCTTGAATGGCTGTTTTTAATCGTTTGCTAACGATTTGATGTGACAAGAGTTGATTCTTCATACCATGGATAAACATTGAAGTGGCTGGAGCAATCAATTGCGCTTTTTTCTGAATAGCGACTTCTTGCCGCGTAACGGAAATAGCCCCCTGTATATATCGTACCAAGCCAATTGCACCAAGGATGGTCACTACCAGTGTTGCCATGACCAGAACATAATACAAACGAACAGGCAACAACGTGCTAAAATAGAAAACTCCTTGCTGCCAGACGTAGTTCGAAAGATAAAAATAGTAAATTTGACCAGGTTCTTGCACAAAATAGAGCAAGTATAAACCTGTCAAAGAAGTAATCAGCAAGGCAATCAGGAAAAATTGCCTACGAAATACTGCTAATTCGATAGACAACAACTCCTTGTAGACGATACCCATTGCCACTAGGGTCATACCAATTAACAATAGATTGACCAAACTCATGGTCCCTTCCATGATATCTGGAACGGTGATAAAAAAGGTAAAGAGTGGAGGACTAGAAAGTAAAAGCGTTACAACATTTAGCAATAATATCCACTTAAATCTAGGCATCAAGCTTCTCGCCTTTGGAGAAAGGGAATATGAAACGGCCACTCTGAGCAAAAAATAAGGGAAAAAACATCTTCCAATAGCTAATAGAAACCCCAGTTGGTGGAGGGTGATTGGTAAGGGACGTAAACTATCTCGAACGAGCTTATTGATGAAAAAGAAAGCAATAAAATCATCTTCGATTCCACCTTTTTTAGCAATATAGATTACAACTGTTCCAACGGTTAAGACAAGGCTAAAGAGTAAACTTGAAATAGCAACCGACTCACGAGCACGGTAAAAGAAAGGCAAAATAGCCGAAACTATCACAAATAACAGCAATAGCAAAATAAGCATACTTTCTCCTTTCTGCATTTCATTTTGATAACCAATCACTCCGAGAATATTTAGAAAGAAATAGAGCAAAGCAGGGGGAAATCCATCCTCCTGCCTCCACTTCTCAAGGTTTCTATCACTACATTTGGAACCACATAGATTACTTAAGACTATCTAGCGCCTTGCTCATTTGATCGATGAAGACATATTCAGTCACATCACGAGGAGTGCTTACTGCACCTGCTTTGATAAAGTTTTCTTGTTGTTTTTCATAATAGACTTTAAGGTCACCACTATCGATGAGTTCCTTAATTTGCTTACTGGTCAACCAATCACCATCGTTCAACTGCTCTTTAATGGTTGCAACATCTCCACCGATTTGTTTAGCAGTCCATTCAGCAACTTCTTCTTCATGCTCAGCACGGTAGTCCATTGCACGATAAAGACCTTTCAAGAACTTAGCAACTTTTCCGCTATTTTTTTCAGAATAGCCAGGTGTGGTTGCATAAGAAGCAATGGATGGGAATTCCTTAGCATAGCGTACGTTATTTGCAAGAGAAACTGCTTTATCACCCAACTCGTCTTTAATAGCTGTGGTGTTTGGTGACCAAGTTGCTGCAGCATCGATAGAACCTGAAATCATAGCTGTAACAATTGCTGAAGCATCCATATCCACAATTTCAACATCTGTTTCTGCCAATCCAGCTTCTGCCAATGCTAGTCGAAGAATGGTTTCTGCTGAAGTTCCAGAAGCTGAAGCAATTTTTTTACCTTTCAAATCAGCTAGGCTATTAACACCTTTATCAGTACGGCCAATCACTTCATCCGCATTGCCAAGTTGTGAGAAGGAAATAACTTCTGCACGACCTTCAATCGGTAATTTATGGGCACCTGGGCCAATGTTACCAATATCAATAGTGCCTGATTCCATGGCTGCAATAATAGTTGGTCCGTCAGCGAACTCAACCAATTTTACATCCAAGCCTTCTTCTTCAAAGATACCAGAATTGACACCTGCAATAATATCATGCAAACTAGCGTAGTTTGGCATATAAGCGATATTGATGGTTTCCAATGCAGGTGCTGATTCTTCTGTAGCTTTTTCAGCAGTTGTATTGGAAGTGCTTGTTGAACAAGCAGCTAGACCGACAGCTGCTAAGAAGCACACTGTTGAACGAAAAATCTTAGATTTGTTTAGTTGAAACATAATCTACTCCTTTCAAAAATTTTTTTGACTTATTTTCTAACTTCTAAGTACTCTTCATAAACTTGTGACCAAATGTAGTTTTTGATGTCTAGAAATTCCTTACTTAATTTTGTAGCTTGATCTCTTGGATGCGGAATATTGATATCCACAATTTCTTTGATACGACCTGGACGGGCACTCATGATAATAACGCGACTTCCAAGAATAATAGCTTCATCCACATCGTGAGTGATAAAGAAGCAGGTCTTCCTCTCCTTTTCCCATGTTTTTATCAACTCTTCCTGTAACTGTGTTCTAGTCTGAGCATCTAGAGCTCCAAATGGCTCATCCATTAGCAGAATTGAAGGATTGACCGCGTAAGCTCTGGCAATGGCAACACGCTGCTTCATACCGCCTGATAACTCTTTTGGATAATGATCCGCAAAGTCTTGCAAGTCCACCATTTTGATATAGCGTTCTGCAATCTGCGCTGCTTCTTCTTTGGACTTGCCTTGCATCTCAAGACCAAACATAACATTTTTCTTGACAGTTAACCAAGGAAATAAGGCATATTGCTGAAAGACAACTCCTCGGTCAACACCTGTTCCGACGACTTCTTTTCCGTCACAATACACTTTGCCTTTTGTTGGACTAGATAATCCTGCAATGATATTCAACAGTGTGGATTTTCCACAACCAGATGGGCCAACAACCGTGATAAACTCATTTTCATAAATATCCAGGTTAACACCATTTAGGGCAACGACTTCCCCATTTCTAGTAGGGAAAGACTTGACTACATTATCGATTTTAACTTTTACAGTTCCTGTTTCTCTTGCCATCCAGTCAACTTCCTTTCCATTTCAGCCACTAATTTGTTCACCACAATTCCGATAATGCCGATAATTAAAATATAAAGTAGCATAGGTGGTGAATCAAAGGAGTTATTCAAGGAACGAATCCGCATTCCCAAACCAGCAGAGGCACCTGTTGATTCTGCCGCTATCAAGGTTGTCAAAGCAACAGATGTTCCCAAACGAATGGCAGTCATGACAAATGGTAGAGAGGCCGGAATGAGAATCCGTTTAAAAATATCCAAATCCGAAGCTCCCAAAATGCGAGCTGCCTTTATGAGGGTTGGATCAATATTGATAACCCCTTGATAAATGGTAATCGTCATCGTTAAAAATGTAGCGATCGTAATAACAATAACCTGTGGTAAACGACCTACACCTGCTGAAATAACAACCAGCGGCACATAAGCCAAGGGTGGAATATTTCGGATAAATTGAATCCAAGGTTCTACGATATTACGATATGGAACATACCAAGCCATGACCATGGCATTTGGTACAGACAAGGCAAAACCAGCTAGAAATCCTAGAACGACTGAAATTAAACTTGACTTGATATCCTCAAAGAAGACTCCCCGCTCAATCATTTTAAACAATGATTCCCAGACCAAGCTAATATTTGGAAAACTTCGAGCAGTTTTCTCGTTAATAGACAAGAGCCACCAGACAATTAAAGCAACTATGAGCGACAGGGTTAGCCAAGCATACTTTTCTAGCTTTGCATTTTGAAATAGAGATTTCTTACCCACTAAAAGTACCTCCTTTATGTAGTTCTTAACTAAATTGTAAGCGTTACCAAAAGAAAATACAAGTCAGAAAAAATTTCATACTTTTATTGGATATTGAACTAAAAAAGTTTGATGAGGTTATAAAGATTGATCAAGAGTACAACAAGAATAACAGCTTGAAAGGTTCGTTCGACCTTTTTAACAGATAAACGTTTACTCAGATAGGCTCCTAAAAATCCACCAATAATAGCAGCTGGCACGATATAGAACAATAAACTCAAATCGAATTGTCCTAATTGTCCTTGTACAAGTATAGTTGCAAGCTTAGACAATTGTGAAAACAGTATCGTTGCAATTGAATAGACCGTCGCTTCCTTTATTGGGAGAGAAAAGACTAGCATCAACAAGGATACATTGATAGGACCGCCACCAATTCCCAATAGGCTAGCAAGGCTACCTAATACCAGACCACAGGCTAGATAAGCAAACTTACTAGTCTGATTGAAACTGCGCCAATTTTTAATAGAATATAGGAAAGCAAACAAAAGGCTCAGCATGGTCAATAGGATTTGAAATACTAAGACTAACTCTTCATTTTCCATATTGCTTAACAACCAATTTAAGAAATGGTTACCAAGAATGCCACCCAAAATTGCACCAAATGAAAGAAAGCCTACTTTCATCCAGGAAAGAACAATTCCCTGCCTGATCTGGCGATAGGTCGAAACCAGGGACATGGTAAAGACTGCTACGGAAGAATAGAAGGAAATAGTCGCTACAGAATGAACTCCTATCAAGTCCAGCAAGGGTTTAATGATGACACCCCCGCCCATACCTGAAACAGCACCAACCATGTTTGCAACCACGATGATGAAAAAATAAAGTAAACCTAGGAGCTCCATATCTTACTACCTCCCAAATTCCATTTGTTCTTCTTCATTGCTAGCCATCATAGCGCGGTGCCATCGGAGGTAGCTCATCCTTCATCATCAGATGGACAGCAGCTGTTTTAAAGGCTTTTGGCAGGGCAAGGATATTTGGATTTTTTCCAACGAATTTCTTCTTAGCATCTTCAAGAGCTTCCTCAAAAGTTGCCCTGGTCTTCAATCCCATACCACGCGCATAACCAGGCTTTTCGGCACCAACCAAATAAATAGCAGCTGTATGTTTCTCAGCCAAGTGACCGCAAGAAATCATACTAAAACCATGGAAGGGATGAAAGGCGTTAGCATAACGATATTTACGAATGTATTCTTCATTAGTCGCAAAATATTCCCCATAACGATTCAAATCAACTAAGGTATCTCCTTCCTTCTGGAAGAGCTCATAAAGTTCTGGTAAATAAGGCCATAGACTTTCGTTAAAATAGCCGTTGCAGGTACTTGCACAGATAAAGACACAATTATCGCTCATAATCCGTTTGTGACGGATTACTTGAGCAGACAGGGCCTGCATCAACATGATTGGATTGGTTCCCATACCATCACCATAGTGGAAAAACTGAGGCATACCAAAAACGATAATGTCATACTTTTTCTCTGCAAAAGGTACATAGGTTCTGGCATTGCCAATCTTCCAAGCCTGCTTTTGAACTTCATCAGCAGATCCACTATTGATCTCAATTTGGCGAGATTTGGTGTCCAAAACAGCATCGCAGCAGAAAAATTTCTTGCCCATTTTTTCTTCCATATGCATACCAATTTCATCAAACTTATGGCGCATGAGAGAATCATTATTGACTGGAACAAAGTCTTTTCTGTGCATGACTTTTGGTACATGGTGGGAAGCTATGGATTTCCAGTGGGTAATACCGGTTGAACAATGCTTATAGCCACCAGAATAGCCACCGTAAGGATTGCCTTGCGTATGACCAATCAGAATCGCTACATCACTTTCATATACATACTTGTTCATGATGACAGGATCGCCCTGTCTCGTCTTACCTAAATCAATTAAATGGTCATAGTCCTCGCTATCATGGTTGATAATCTGACCTGTTGGAGCAAATTGATGGTAGAGGTCGGGTCCTAGAACACCGAGAATTTCCTTTTCTGTATTTTTTCGATGCAAACCGTTAGAGCAAATCAGTAAAATATCCTCTTTTTTTACCCCAACACTATACAACTCATCCAAAATCAGCTTAATGGATACCTTGCGATGGGCTGTAGCCTGTTCGCCACCCTTTACCCTATCAGGAAAGACTATCGTTACCTTGCTACCTGGCTTGGCTAATTCTGTCAAAGGGGGCATCCCAAGTGGATTACGAATAGATTCCAAGGTCGCCACTTCAATTTCTTCTTCTGGCAAACAAGGTGGATCGGCTACAGTTTCTCCTGGAATAAACACATCTGTATTGTCCGGCAATTCTGCGGTCATGGTTCCATGACCGTATTCAAATTCAATTTTCATCAATAACTACCTACTATCTTTCTTTTAGGAATAAGTCCGCAATAGCCACATACTCATCAGGGTAAAATCCAATATCACCTGTAAATCGTGTCAAGGCAATCAAGCCACCATCAAGGTTTGGAATCTTGGCTAAACTACCAGCATTGTCTAATTTTAGACCACCTCCATAAATTACATCAAGTGTCGGATAAAGAGTTTTAATGTAGCTAACTACTTCTTCCACCTGCGAGCTAGTAGGCGGTGTCTTACCTGGACCGATAGCCCAAACTGGCTCATAGGCAATGACAATATTTTCTAAGTCCACCTGTTCTAACCCAAGTTGCAATTGATTTTTCAATACTTCTTGCCAATTCTCTCTCTCCTCCAGAGTTTCTCCGATACAATACAATACCTTCAAACCTGCCTCTTGAGCAGCTAGAATTTCTTCCCTCAGAATGCAGTTGACAGATGAAAAATCCGTAACACCTGCCTGACTCAGTATGCCTTTCTTATCCAGTCGTTCTTCCAAATGACCGATAATAGTGGCTCTTACCCCCAATTGCCTCATACTATTTGCAGTTCGGTGGCTGGTAAATGCTCCAAAATTGCCATCAATTGCAGTATCTGCTCGATAGACACTTTGACACCCCAAGCGAAATAACTCCTCATCTTCTAAGGCCGACGCTGCTGTAATAATATGAGCTTCAGGGAAATAGATGGTAAATTCCACATCTGGATAGACTGATTTCAAACTATCCAAACGGTCACAAACTGCTTTTACAATGGTACTCCCCCACTCGTCAGGATGGGATAAGTCATTTACACCACCATATTGTTTCAAAATGTCAAACCTCTTTAAATTCAAATGAATATGGTTCATACTTCCTCCTTACTAATTTTTTCGTTGCAACTCTTCGTTCATTCGCCCTGTTTCATAACCGAAAAGATCGAGAGATACATATATAAAGCCGTATTTCTTTAATGTTTCCACAATCAAATCTCGTTTTTCAAAGGCTAGTACCAATTGCTCTTTTCCCACTTCAATCCGTGCCAAACTGCCATGATGTCTGACTCTGACTTGCTCCAGTCCAATTTTTGCTAAGAAGGCCTCACTTTTCATGACCTGTTTTATCTTTTCACTCGTAATTAAACTGCCATAAGGAAACCTCGACATGACACTACAAGAGGAAGGTTGATTCCAATTGATCCCTGACATCTTTTTAGCAGCATTTCGGACATCCACTTTTGAAAATCCTGCTATTTGAAGGGGACTTTGAACGCCCAGTTTATCTCTAGCTTTTAATCCTGGACGGACATCAAACAAATCATCTATTATCATTCCGTCAACAACATTGGCTAAATCATATTTTTTAGCGAGAGCGATAATACTACTATACATTAGCATCTTGCTGTGATACCAACTTTCAACTGAATAATGTCGAATAGTTTCTAACTTTAGTTCATCCACTCTCAAGACTTCGAACCAGATATCATGTTTCTGAGCGAAGGAGATGGCTTGAGCAGTATCCGATTGTCGAATCAATTTTGAATCAATGATAACCGCCAGGACATTTTTCTTTCCTAATATTTCCTTAGCTTTTAAAAGGAGAAAACTTGAGTCAATTCCTCCTGAAAAGGCTAGGGCTATACGGCCGTAGTCTGTCAGTACCTTTTTTAATTTTTCTTCTTTTGACATCCTTTTCCACCTCTCATGATTCATCCCTTTATCTGAGAATAAGATCCTATTTTCTTTTCAATTCATCAAACATCAATTGTTTATAGTCTTCTACTCCTGGCTGATTAAAAGGATTGACCCCCATGATTTGACAAGATAGGTAGCAGGCAAATTCAAAGAAATAGAATAATTGACCGAAATGATAGGCATCTAGACTATCTATTTTAACCACTGAACAAGGTAATCGTTTGGAATGGGCTTGATAAGTCGCCTCAAATGCGATTTTATTGATTTGCCAAAAATCCTGTCCATCTAAATAATCAAAACCATCATCTTTAGAATCAGGAAGAACAATTAGACTGGCATTGGCCTGCTGGACATCAATAAAGGTTTCGATGACAATCGGACTACCTTCTTGGATAAATTGACCAATGGCATGGAGGTCCTCAGAATATTCTGCACAGGTTGGAAGAAGACCACGACTGTCCTTACCCTCACTCTCACCGAATAATTGCAACCACCATTTGTGCAACCATCCTAATTGTGGTTCAAAGCTAGCTAGCAATTCTACCCGATACCCTCTTCGGTAGCAAACATTCCTATAGACTGCATAAGCATAGGCTGGATTAGAAATGGTCATATCCTGATGAAGCATTTCTTGCATGTTGCTAGCTCCATCTACCAGAGAAGCAATAGCAATGCCTGCAACAGCCATTGGAAATAGGCCGACCGTCGTTACAGCTGTATATCGTCCTCCAACGTCCAGTGGAAATTCCAAAAAACGATAGGAATATTGCTGACAAAAGCTTTCGAAGTGACTACCGACCGTTCCAGTCCCAATGATTCGACGAGCAGCCTCTCTTTCCCCGTAACGTTCAATCAAGTATTTGCGTAATACTCTAAAAGATGAACCTGGTTCTAAGGTTTCAAAATTTTTGGCAATGCAATTTAGATAAACTGATTTTCCTTCCAAACGGTTTAAAACCTGTTTTAATTGAAAGGCTGATAAGGTATTGCCACTATAAATGATTTCTGGACCATCTGTTTGCAAAGCCTTGATAACAGAACGAGCAGCATTATTTGAACCGCCCACTCCTATAACTACAAAAATGTCTGCATCTTTACGAATTTCAGCAGCCAATTCTTCTAGTTCTTTCACTATCTTGGTACCTGCCCATTTGTCAACTGTAAACCAACCCAGACTATCTTGATAGTCAGACTGTTCTTTTAAGATTGTTTCTATCTGGTTTCTATTTTCCTCCAGAAACTCCTGGTAGTCTTGTTTATCCTTATTATTTGGGAAATGTGTGCTAAATTGTATCATCATCTTCTACCCATCTAGGCTTGCTTCTTATACCAATCTATCATTTCTTCTAAGGAATGTTGTTGGATCAAGTTGGCCTTACCATAGCAACCAAACTGGACAATAAGTGGTGCCATGGCTTCTTTAGTTGCCAACTCTATTGCCTGAACAACCAGTCCAACTTCTTCACTTGGGATATTGCCATACATGAGCGTGTCCATAATTGGATAGAGGTAGGCGCGTGGATCAGAAACCGACAGGTTTTCTGCCAAAATCTTATAAATATCTTCTAGCAAAGGAGCTGATTTGAGATCCGGCATCTTCTTAAATAATTCCCGAAGATTGCGCGTGGTTGCCAAACGAAGATCCGTATCCACGTTGATTTTGCTGATACCAACCTTTGAAACCTCTACTAATTGTTGAACCTCAATTCCATGGGCATTCTGAATATCTCCCCCCAGGGAATTGATTTCATCCACAATATATCTAGGAACCGTTGAGGAGCCATGGCTAACCAAAAATCCATCAATTCCCTCATGCTTCATGCATTCTTTAATGGCAATCGGAATTTCTTTACGAATTTTAGTCGCCTTGCCCTTATTTGGTCCATGTGTTGTACCATAGCTAATAGCTAGAGCATCTACCCCAGTTTTCTTAAAGAAATCAATTGCCTGAAGGGGATGTGTATAGGATGAATTTTCACTGAAAACATCGTCCTCCACACCAGCGATGACGCCCAATTCTCCTTCAACTGAAACACCACGCGCATGGGCATACTTGACAACTTCGCGCGTTAATTCGACATTGTCTTTATATGGAAGACTGGAACCATCGATCATGACACTGGTATAACCGCCATCAATCGCAGCCACACAAGCATCAAAGTCATTACCGTGGTCCAAATGAAGTACAATTGGAATATCAACTTCTGCTGCATAGCGTTTCACCGCATCTCCAATATTTTTAGCTCCAATTCGTTTTTCCTCTAAACTACAGTTTTGAAAATCGATTCGTCCCCCCATGAAACCATTGGCCAGATTGGCACCTTGAATAAGGACTGGACTACGTAATTCATTATGGATTTCAATCGCAGCCTTGATTTGCGCTACTGAATTCACATTAAAAGCTGGTTGGGCATACTGCATCTTATCTGCAATTGATAGAATGTCACGTAAATTGACTAGCATATCTTCTCCTTTTCATATCTGAGGTGGATTTCACTCACCACTTGTCACTGTTTACTTGTTTAGTTAAAGGAAATCATGTCAGGCAAATCTGGTCCAATCAATGGTTGGCACCAATCAATAAAGGCCTGAGTTACACCATTTCCATTTTCATTGATAAATTCCTCTGGCATCGTCCGTTCATAGAGCATGACCTCCTCTATGTCTACTAAAAAAGTTTCGATTTGATAGTCCGAATCTTCTATTCGTTTAAAGGCCACCATTTGACCACTACTGCCTGCCATAGCTGCTTCAAACGCTTTAGCACCTGCTAGAACTGCTTCTTCCAAATCCACAGAGCTTTGTAAGGCAATAGACGCACGCCCCAATAAGCCAGGCTTTTCACCTCTAGCCTTATAGCCCAATTTCTGAATGACTAGGTTGGCGAGATGAGCGCTGACATCTCCAAAGTAGGTAGCACGTCCAACTTGGAAAATCGGTTTGACAATCGGCTTCCCTTCCTTGTCAACCAAACCCTCACTAGCAACAACAACAATTCCAGACTTCACCTTTAGCAAGTCAGCAATATCCGATAAAAATTTATCCTCATCAAATGGAACCTCTGGCAGATAAAGCAAATCAGGAGCAAATTCACCGCTTGGATCCGCCAATTGACTAGCTGCTGTTATCCAACCAGCATTCCGTCCCAAAGCCTCGATTACCACAACATGAATCGGCAACCCCTTAACATCTGCACAAATTTCCTTGACACTCTGAGCCATGTAGCGCGCTGCACTTCCAAAACCGGGACTATGATCCGTGATAGCCAAATCGTTGTCCATAGTCTTAGGAATTCCCATTACTTTAATATCAAATGAATGTTCCTGAATGGTTTGAAACAATCGCCCACAGGTATCCATAGTCCCATTTCCACCATTAAAGAAAACATAACCAACCTCATGCTTGTTTAAAATATGAACCATTTGCTCATAGTCATCTTTTTCTAAGGGAGTTCGAGAAGTCCCTATGGCTGTTCCAGGAGTCTGCTTTAAAAGGCTCAATTCTTCAAGCGGAAAATCTGTCAAATCAATAAAATCTTCTTTCAGTAAGCCTTCCGTCCCGTTTCTAGCTGCGAAAACCTTACCCGTAAATTGATGTTTTCTAGTAGCCTCAATGAGGCCATAGAGAGAACCATTCATAACTGCAGTTGGCCCACCGCCATGGATAATCAAAATATTCTGTGTCATTCCTTTCTCCTTTGTTTGTAAAATGATGATTACCAAATAAATATGTAGACTGTCAGAATCCTGTAAATTCTGATAGATAGACGATTTCTTCTGAACTAGACTTCCTACCTAGCACCCTATTCCGATGAGGAAATCTACCAAATCGATCAATAATCTCCTTATGCAACCGAGCATACTTTAATTTCTTTTCATCTCCAAAGCGCTCAAACAAATCAACACTTTGTTCCTGAACTGCTTGATTTTCAGCATGCATAAAGGGCATGAGAGCAGCAAGTCTATAATCCAATGGAAGTTCTGAAAAACTTGAATCTGCAATCATTTTTCTAGCCAGGACTAATGCAGCTTCATCCTGTTCGAATGCTCTGGCTGAATCACGAAACATATTGCGGGAAAATTGGTCAAGTAGGATGATGACTGCAAGACAACCTTCTAGGTTTTCTTGCCAATCAAAAAGACGATTTTGACAAGCCTCCTGCCAAACTCTAAAAAATCTATCACGAATAATCTGATCAAATGGCTCATCCTTAACAAAATGTTTGGAACGATTTTCCGGAGCAAACCAAAAATCCAATACTTCTTGATATGTAACCATACTGCCTCCACCTATTTCATCGATTTTATTTTTTTGTAGGATTGGACCTCACATAATCTTCAGCCGTTTTCATACAAGCCTGATAAATCCTCGAGAATGGAATCTTCTTTTCCAAGGCAAGTGCTTTCATATCCTCAAATTCTGGGGTTACTTTTATCAATCTTTCCTTGAGAAAACCTAGTTTAAACTGAATTAAACCAAACTCCGTCCTTAGCTTAATAAGTGAACGATCTAATACGGTCCTTTCAGTTTCGTACTTGCGAAGGCCAAATGTCGATGTTTCTGTTAATAGATACTCTCCTAACTCCTCACAATCCTCTTCATTACACAGGAGTGTAAGCAGATGTCCTGGTCTATTTTTCTTCATTTGAATCGGTGTCAGATATGCATCTAAAACCTTAGAATTGGAAATTAAGCTCTCTAGAACATAACCTAAAGCTTCAGAGGTCATATCATCAATCTGACATTCCAGAACACTAACCTTATCTACTTTTTTACGGCAATTACCCGTAAGATATTTGGATGGTTAAAGGTCTTGGTTCCTGCACCATAACCAATTTTCTCTATGGTTCCGCATGGAACTTCAGAATAGGTATCAGCCAAAACCTTGGCAAAGGCTGCTCCCGTTGGAGTCGTTAATTCACCCTCACAGCTAAATGAAACCAGCGGCACCCCAACCAATATTTCAGCAGTGGCAGGTGCTGGTATTGGATAGAGTCCGTGCGCAATCTCAATCCAACCATGGCCAACTGCTGGCTTGTTGAAAACCAAATGATCTACACCTAAATTCTCTAAAGCAAGACAAACACCAATGATATCAATAATCGAATCCATAGCTCCGACTTCATGAAAATGCACATCATCCATTGGAAGACCATGAATTTTTCCTTCAGCACGCGCAATCTCTGTAAATAATTGAACACTTCTAGCCTTAACCCTATCAGGCAATTGACTGGATTCAATCATTTGAATGATGGCCTTAGCATGATGATGTGAGTGATGATGTTCATGGTCAGTGTGTTGGTGGTGGAGATTTCCGTCTACATGGAAATGAGTATGTTCATGATGATGGTGGTGATGAGATTGACCATGTTCATGACCATGAGAGTCTTTATGACTATGTCTATGATGTGTGTGACTAGCCTCTTCTTCATTTGATGGCGCTTCTGCCATCCCATTCGCCAACTCTACAACCAAATAGCTAGCTGTAATCCCTTTTTCATTCTTGGAAATCACATCCATTTTAAAAACTTGGATAGGTAGTTTAGCTAGTTCAGTTCTTATATAGTCAATATCAGCTCCCAAATCAATCAAGGCGGCCAACATCATATCGCCAGCAATACCATATCTACAATCTACAAACAAATCCATTCTGAAGACCTCACTTTAAACTCTTTTTATAACACTAGGCTTGATTCATCAATTTTAAGATGAGCGAAGCTTGATAGGCAGCACCAAAACCATTATCGATATTGACTACACTAATTCCAGATGAACAGGAAGTCGTCATAGCCAAAAGTGTTGTTAAACCATCCAAATTTGCCCCATAACCAACAGAAGTTGGAACAGCAATTACTGGGACGGATACTAAGCCAGATACCACACTCGGAAGCGCACCTTCCATACCTGCTACTACAATAATGACGCTGGCTTCACGTAAGTTTTCTAATTTCCCTAACAAGCGGCCTAGCCCTGCCACACCTACATCCTGTATAGTATCGGTCTGACACCCCATCCATTGACAAACTACAGCTGCCTCTTCCACAACCTTGTAGTCAGAAGTTCCTGCAGATAGCACCAAAACCTTGCCATTTTTCATTGTCGGAAATGGTCTGCTGTACCAAATTTGGCTGGATTCAAAATAGAAGCCATTAGGCAGCTTATCCTCTAGCTCCTTCCATTTATCAAAAGATAATTTTGTAATCATGACAGGTTGATTGGCGGCATCCAATTTCAAAGCAACATCTAGAATCTGCTGAGGTGTTTTATGTAGTCCATAAATAATTTCAGGGAAGCCTTTGATATTGATTCTTTCAAGATCAACATGATTCATTTTCATTATATCCATGTTCTAACCTCCTAAAATTCAATATTTTATTATAACTATATAATACTAAATTTTAATAAAAATTGTAAGCGTTTTTTTAAAATTGACTTATATTTTTATAAAAAGTTTACATTTCTATTATGAACCACCAGATATTTTTCTCTCATCTCCAAATCCATTTTAGAGTAAAGAAAAAGACTAGCAGTATTTGGACTGTTAACTTGATAATGGTCAGTTTCAGATAAATTATTATAAGTGGCTTTAGAGTATTCCTCAATGATTGCATCTCGAATTTCATTAGCCGTACCTGCATTTGCCCTATTGAAAGACGCTTTAATCTGCCCTGGTACTTGCAAACCTACTTTATAAGCTTCAACTGGAATCACTACACCGATATCTAACTCTTTACTAAAAAAGCTTCTGCTTTCCCTTTTGAGCGACAAATCCAATAATTACCCTCCAGATCCCTCGTCCAGAACAAATCATCGATTGCAACATTTCTAAAAATATTTAAAACTGGGTTAATTCTTTTCATACCACTTCTGACAGTATTAAAATATGCTTCAAATGTCTCAAACTCACCTGCCCAACCGATGGCGAGAAACTGTTTGTGGTTACTTAAACAATAATCAATCAACATTACGAGCTCTATCAACTGTTGCTCTTCCACTTCCAAGAGAAGCAAGATGACCAGTTTTTTGGACTGATTGAGGAGACAATTTCCAGCGTCAATCCTGTCTTTCAGACAGTTTTTAGAACATTTTTAAAGGACAGGGACAAGATTGTCAATGCCCTGAAACTGCTGTTCTCAAACGCCAAACTGGAAGCTACCAACAATCTCATCAAAATCATAAAGCGTAACGCTTTTGGCGTCAGAAACTTTGAAAACTTCAAAACTCGCATTTTCATTGCCATAAACATAAAACGAGAGAAGACAATTCCTGTCCTCTCTCGGTGTTAAATGGGTCGACCTTCTACAGTTGACAAAGAGCCTCTTTTTTTAAATTTTTAGTCCCTATAGGCCGTATACATTATAAATTATTTCATCAATGTCTTTCTGATTGTTTTTACCCTCACTAATAATTTCTTCCACAAGCATCGTCAAAGTATTATTAGTTTCAGAATCAATTTTAGGAAACGGAAGCTCCATTAAATTACCTTTAAGAACTTTTAATTCTCCAAACAACTTTTCATATAAAAATTGATACAAGCTAGAATTTAAAAATGCTAAAACTGTTTTAGTTGACATACCTGGTACATTCGGTATTAAGATATTAGCACTATTTAAGAAAAGACTAGAAGTGTCATCATATGCGAACATCAGCTTATTTGAGACAAATTTATAGACTAATTTTTCTTTAGCTCTATAGATTTCATCTCTAGCTACTTGCTGGAAAGAATCTCTATCGTAATGGATATAATTTTTAGCTTCTCTGAGCCTAAATTTATCAATTTCTTTGCCAGTATAAATCTTCTCTAGATTAGGACCATCACTAGACTTTAATTTTTCCTTATTGTTTCCTGTAACAATTCCTAGTGCCCATTCGCTACTTGATAATGAATATGCTGATTTGCTTAAGACCTTTTCAATAATTTTTTCTTCCTGTGGTTTCAATAATGAAAACACCTTATTCTCTGTATGCTGAAAGGCAGTGTATTCAACATAAAATTCTTCATTTTTATTACGGACTTTTATTACACTAGTCTTAATACCCTTGATAAACTTCATACTAATAAAATTTGTTACAACTCCCGTAAATGAAGAACTATATTGATGTATTTCATTTAAATCCTGATTTAATATAATGAACTCGCGAATCACTTTATGCGACTTAACATTAAGAATTGACTCTGGGAACAGAAAATTGATTTTGCCTCTATTTTTCAATAGATTGTATGATTTTACAAAAAAGTGTACGAAAGATTCTTTTGAATCAATCAAATTAGAAACTATTTTTGTCTTATTACCCCAGGGTGGATTAGTTGCAATGTAATCAAAACTAGACTTTTTATTAAAGAACACCTCGTCTTGTAAAAAATCTCTACATAAAATTTGTGGTATAAAGTCAATGTCTTTATATAGAAGGATTAAGTTCAATTTTGCAATAAATACCGCAATTGGATCCTTTTCAATACCAAATAAACTTGATGGATCTTTTGTAGATACTCCCATCAAAAATGCACCACTTCCACAACAAGGATCTAAGAAACATTGCCCTTCTCTCAAATCAAATTCAGACAACATATCATTTACAATTTTCCTTGGTGTATAATAAGAACCATTTTTGTTCTTATCTCCCTCAGATAAAAGACTTTGATATAATGCACCTAGAAAATCTTCATTGTGACTAAATCTAGGTATTACCTCATCAATTTGTATCAAATCAATACTGTTTTCTTTTTGAAAATCAAGTAATATATCTTGAACTGATTGCCTCTCACAAATGCCCTCTGACTGTAATAAAATTACTGCAATGCTATAGATAATCTCAGGTATACTATACCCTATATACGATTCACATATTTTTTCAATAAGCTTAATTTTAGCAGAATCTAGTAGGTACTCAACAGGGATTATCTTTTTTAAAGATTTTTGTTTATTAGCACGACTTGTTAATTTACCATCTGTACTTACTGAGAGTCTATCCCAATTTCGTCGTGTCGCATCTGAAATTATATTTTCCATTTGCCTCCTTTCAATCGTCTATATATTACCTCAAGTAAAACCTATTATCAAGTCATTGTTTAGCTATTTCCTAATGCTAAGAATAGCTCATAAAGTTCTTCATAGCTAACCCAACGATAAAACTGATTCTCCAAATGATACTGAATTGTTTTATCGTTTAAATGAAATTGCCCCTCACCTTCATTACCACGGTGTTGTTTGTTGGAGTAATTAGGCAATGAAAATACATCATGACTATCCACCTTGAAAATTGCAATTCTATCTTGGAAGAATAATCCATAATAGAGAACATCAAATTCTGCAGTTTTTACCTGTTGAATGTTACAATCAAATTTTGAAGTATAGATATCATGACTATCCATCATTCTATGTTCCACTGTTGAATCAAGAATTTGTTGGATAACATTCTGCTCAGTAATTGTGGACCTACTCTTCTTCATCACAGTTGAAAACTTTACTTCAATACGATTCAATTCTACACTCATATCAGTTTCTAAACCATCAGCTACACCATCATTTATATACATTGCACTAGTTATAAGTCCACTTGAAATAACTTCAGATTCTGGTATCACATACTTTTTCCATCAGAATCCGTCACACAGACACCAATATGCCCATAGACCAAACCATCTGTCTCAATGACATAAAAATCACCTGCTTTAGGATTTACACCCCATGCATCATAGATGACTTGGAAACCATTTGATTTTGCTTTCTTCAAACAGTCAATGGCATTAGTATAGGACATATTCTTGTCCGTAAGTTCTTGAACAATCTTATCCACCAAGGCAACACACTGCCCACCATAAGGATTAGATGGAACGGTCACCTTTTGACCGACCTTAGAAAATGCTGACGCAACCACACGGCTTGCAACGCTAGTTGGAATAGCCGTTGTTGTCCTTGAAGCAGCGTTAACCTTGAGTGTTTGTCCAACTTTAAGGATATCCGACTTCTTCAAACCATTCACCACAAGAAGGGCATCTACTGATAGACCGAACTTCCGAGCGATTCCATAATACGTATCGCCTTTCTGTGCTTGATAGGTCTGCTCACTATGGCCTTTGGTTGTTCCTTCTACATCCTGCTCAAGCACCCATGACTTGATTCCATCAAGTAGATAAGCTCTCTTACTGTTGGACTGGTGAACATTCTTCACTTGGAGGATTTTGTAGGTGCGCCCTTTGACCCAGTTGGCAATTTTCTGACCAGTCTGATAATGAGTCGCATGAGGCAACACCCTAAGACTATCACCAACAAGATAGATTGATTTTGAAGGAGTTCCTGAACTCCCAACAGTTGAACTGGGGGGCGAGGGAACTATTGTCTTGACTTCAACTCCTGTTATTGCTGACACAAGACCTTTCGCAATGTCCTCTTTCTTGGTTTCAAAAATCGCCATATCTTGTTCATTATCGATGAAGGCAATCTCCACCAAACGATAGGTATATCCACGACTCGCTGCTTGGTTGGCATTATAGAGCCAATCTACCTTCTTAATGCCACGATTTTGAAAGTATCGTGAAAGGAGAGATAGGATAGCCATATCTTCCTTGTCTGCTTCTAAAGAAGATTGAATCAAGACTTCTGTACCTTTGGCACTACCATTAAAGGCATTGAAGTGCAATTCAGTAATTGAGTCGTATCCCTTACCAATACTAGTAATACTCCGATATTCATAAACATTTTGTTCGGTAATAAAATCAATCTGTTGTCCACTGTACTTAGACATTAACTTGGCTAATTCTCGAACCTTTCCTGCTTCTGTGATGCCTAGTTTGGCATTCACTGCTCCAGGATCATAGCCTGTTCGCCCCTGTCCATGACCACAAATGACTAGATGTTTTCCCATATCTTATCACCTCTCGTTGATTTGTTTTAAGATTGCTTGTAGTTTCTCAGGTATTGGTAGACCAATTCGAACGGTATTTTCTAGAATGCTTAACCCCTCATTACTGAGATAAAAGAATATAACCATGGTTCGAATTGTTCCACCCTGCTTGATAATAGCTGTATCAATCAGATGACCAATTGAAACTAAAAATAAAATGGCTATCTTTTTAAAGATGCCACGAAAACCGATACTACTTGACAATTGTTTCTCTACAACTGCCGCAAAAATTCCTGTTAGATAGTCAATAATAATGAAGACCAGTAGGGCATATAGAATACCATCCAACTCTCCAAATAGACTACCAATCAAGCCTCCAATCATGGAAAATAAAATCTTATTAAGTGTTAACAATTCCTTCATCGGTCACCTCACTTTCTACTGAACCTTCCTGCACAATGGAATGGTCTGACCAATCTGGTTGACCGTTCTCATCAAACCGCATCAGATAGAAACAATCATGGAACAGATCAGAAAGGTTCAGTGTTAATGTGGTACTGCCCCACTGATTAAATGCCCAAACTGTTTCTATTGTAACCAACTGCCGCTTTCCATTTTTAATGGCAGGTCGCCTTACTTCTTCAAGATACATGTAAAAATCCTGCTCGGCTGTCTTACATCGGATGAACTCTCCATTCTTACGCATGTAAGCGAGAGCTGTTTCCAAATCAAATGGTTCTGTTACTTTGTCAATATTGAGTAGTGCCATAGCAACTAATCTCCTTTCTATTCTTCAGGTTTTGTCTGAACTTCTAACAACTCAGTCAATTCCTGTTTTTCTTTACGCAATTGACTAAGCTCCTCATCCCTTTCCACCAATTGGATGGCAATGAGGTTCTTAGCGGTAATTTCATCAGAGAGCTTTGTGACAAGCTCCTGAATAGTTAGTTTTAATGATTGGTTGATTTGTTCTAGATTCATCCGTGAACTCCTTTATTTAATCGTATCCCATGTCAAGATGACATCACCTCGACCTGTGATGTTTACTAAGTGTTTAAAATTGTGGTTGAATTGATGAAGAACATCTTTCAAACTGACGTAGGTTGTACCGTTTCGATAGATGCGGATATCTCCGATATTCAAAATTGAACTTGGTCGGTCAGATGCTTTAAAGGCATCAATACTCAGTCGGTTAGGCAACGTTACTATTTCCCAACCATCTGGATTGGTATATGGAGCACTAGCTAAACGTACTTTATCGCCTACCACATCAATTTGGTCGGTATCTGTACCGTTCCATGCTCGAATTCCTACAAAGCCACCGTCATTGGCATTCCAGTTGTTCCATCGATTGGAACCGATAATGGTTACACCACATGGCTTGCCGTTTGAGGTACCTGTTTCAAATGAAACCCACTGGTGAGGATAACCACTAACCTCACGAGAAATGGATGGAGAGTTTGTAAAGAACTTGATGTTTCCAAGTGACAGATTGATTTTCATGGCTCCGTTGATTGCTGACAAAATACCGCCTGAAATTTTGTTGGCAGATAGGGTTACTGACTGCACTTGGGTTATAAAGGCCGATTTGGCAAACAACTGCTTGAGATAGGCATCTGTTGCCATAAACTTGGTAAAGAATGCTTGGTCAACCTTTAACTTATCTGCAGTGATTACTTCTGCTCCAATACGAGCTGCTGATATGATACCTGACGTAATCTTGCCTGCATCAAGACTGGCAATCTTTCCGCTCGCAATCACACCATCTTGGATATAGGTTGTGCCTGTAATTTGGACGAGTTTTCCATCTATTTTGACGGTCCCATCCTTATTGAGATTGAGCTGACTGAGGACTGTTCCTGCACTTGTCAAATTTCGAACCGACCACGCCCCAGCAAGTGTTGAAACCTGAGTTTGAATGGCATTGACGGCAGCCGTTGTTGCTCGACTTGTTTCTAGATTGCCAACTCGTGTCACAATCCCAGTAGCCGTTTGAACAACCTGACTGATTTGATTGGTGTGATCTCCAATTGTTCGAGTGTGACTGCTTACAGTATCCCGCACTTCATGAAAAGCTGTCACTGTCGTAAAGTCTTCTAACGATGGTGTCCAATAGTCTGGAAAGATATCACCAGTTGAAACCATTAAGGCTCTCACATGGAACTTACCAGTTTTAACTCCATCTATTCTGACTTGAAGTTCAAATCCTTTAGAGTGTTGGTACATCTCTTGAGTGACGGTGGCGGTCAGTTTAATCAAGCGATAGTTGTTACCCGTTGTCAGATTGCTGCTCCATTTATTGTAGAAAGGGTGATACAAATTCCAGTTGGTCCATGTCCAAACATTTTGACTATCCAATATTGGACCTTGAAGTTTCATAGTACGAGTCGTTACAGCAGGGTCAAAGGTAATCTCATCCGCTGAGACATGAACATATAAATGAACTTTTGATCCAACATAGATACCACTACTATCTCCAAATTGAACTCTTCCTAAAGAGGCTACCCAGTTACTATTGGCATTTATCGTCTGATAAGCACCCCATCTATCCGAAGTACCAGCTATTAAGTTGCGATGCGAAACTGAGGTAGGGATTCTGCTTTCCGTTTGACTGATTCGCTGGGTAAAACTATCAGAGGTGGTTCTAACCAAATTCTGCACACTCGTTGTCGTCGCATAGGGTTGCAGAGAACTGCTGGTTAGATAGCCACGTCCAGTAATATTGTAATCGACCTGTGACTTGGTTTGGTAGCCTTTTGAGTTAATAGCTGATTCAACTTGCGTACTTGTTAGTCGTTGTTCAATTTGCCCAGCCTGTGTTCGGATAGTAGATTCTGCACTTGCTACTCGACCAGTCAAGCTATTAAAATCTGTCTTTGCAACTTTCTGTGAAATGGCATCATTGGCAATCCGTAAATCAGCCTTGGTTTGGGTAATCTGACTAGCGTTTGTGTTGGCCTTAGCCAAGGCGTTATCAGCGATTGTTTTTACCCCTTCAAGAACTGTCTTATCAGCCTTAAGCAAGATGGATTGCTGTGTTTGTTGGATGGATGTAGTATGTCCTT
Organism: Streptococcus sp. 32226D021BW; assembly: GCF_053545015.1. Lineage (NCBI taxonomy): Bacteria > Bacillati > Bacillota > Bacilli > Lactobacillales > Streptococcaceae > Streptococcus > Streptococcus sp. 32226D021BW. Next base: position 26,005 of record NZ_JBPPVC010000005.1, read on the forward strand.
CAACTATTCGTTTTACTGTATTAAAGTCTGTTTGACTAACCTTTGAGGATACATCCGAAACTAATTGGCGAATCTGTGTCTCACTACTAGAAATCTTTCCATTTGTCTCGGTTAATCTTGTAGAAACCTGCTCCACACCAGAAGCCGTTTGAGTGATGAGTGTCCGTTGGGTGTTCAATTCACCAGCAATATCTGCTGGATTTTCTGAATAGCCTGTGTCTAGTGAGGTCTTTGCGACTTTCAATCCTGCCACATAGAATTTATTGCCATTTGGGATAGTGCTTGCATTGTACTCCGTTCGAAATTGGAGTGATCCATCAGATAAGACATGAACTGTTTTCCAGTAGCGTTTCCAGTCACTTGTGACAGATATGATATCATCAGATTCTCTCACTCTTGCGACTGGAGCACGATAGACACTCGAACCAGTCCAAACAGATGAGACTTTAATGGAGGAGAGAGGTTGATTAGCTCTAGCATAAAAGCTAAAGGTTATAACATCTCCTGCTTTCACAACAATATTCTGATGACTTCCGTTATAACCCGCTTGGGTAGAGCGAACTACCAGTCCTCTGAAATTCTCTGTTTCGGTAAACCAGTTGTTCCCTAAATGCCAGGCATTTCCTCTATTCGACCAATCACGAGTACCAGTCATCAAATTTAGACCATCTAGGCTAGTTGGAATTTTCGCATCCACCTGACTGATTTCAGTTGTTATGCGATTCCCCAATTGCGTAATCGAGGACTCGGCAGTTTCGATTCTCTGTTTTGCTTGGTTAAAATCGCTAGTCTTTACTCGCTGAGAAATTTGGTCTGCTTGTACTTGAATCATGGATTCTGCACCGGTTACTCGACCAGTCAGACTATCCACCAGTTGCTTACTCGCAAGAAGTTTTATATCCTCCTTGGTTTGCGAGAGATTGGTACTGACAGTAGCCAACTGTCCACTTAATAGTGATTTTGCTACATCAACCAATCGACTGGCTTCAGAGATAGCTTGTGATTTAGCTGTCGCAATCTTTGTCTCTGTCTGACTACGCTCCGTTGAAGTCAATCGGTTAGCTTCTTTAATGGCATCAAGCTTGGCTTGTTCTGCTCTTCTGATGGCTTCTGTGGCCCCAGTTTGAGCCTGTTCTGCCTTCAGTTTGGCTTCTGTGGCTAGGTTGGTGTTTACCGCAGCCTTTGCCAATAAATCACGAGTTGTGCGTTGCTGTGCCTCTCCTTGTTGCCACATCTGTTGGTGAATAGTAGAAAGTTCACTATCAATGCTAGCCTTTAATCGATCCGCATAGACCTCCCCACGACTTTGAGCCTGTTCGATAGCGTTATCGATGGCTACGTGACGTTTCTCAAATTCTGCTTTAAAGGCTCTGTTGGCATTCTCAAGAGCAATTTCAACGGCAACATCCTCACTCCGCTTATTCCCATCAAGGAGATTATTTGCTAGTGTACTTAAGCTACCGCCAGTTTTACCTGTTCCGATACTTGCCTTATCATCAAATGTGATAGAGCGGTAATTCTTAGCTAAAGGATCATAATCATAGGCGATGGCTTTCTTCCTCACATCAATCCCGTGTAGCTTGCTTTTTAAAGTCACTGTATCGCCTAGATGAACCGTTTGACCATCTAACTCAAATGCCTCAATGATGATGGCATCTTTTGGTTTATCAATTCCCTCTAAGCGAAACTTGCTACTAGCCCACTCTATTAACTCTTGACGAGTTCTGACGCTATTATTTGTATAGGTCACTTCATTGATGAAAGGATAGAAGTTAATCAACGGACTATCTACAGTGACTTGAAGTACAGTCTCCCTATCCTGCCCATCTTGTTTGAAGCTTGAAGTGGCATGGATACGAGTGATAACCTGTGAACTTTCTTTGGTTCGTTGATACTTTTTCAAATTGTAGTGAGTAGAGATAACTACCCCACGGTCTTGTCCTCGCTCACTTTTAATTGATAGGGCAAGGTTATCTCGAACCAATTCTCCCTCCCAAGTACCAAGGATAGAGTGTTTACCATCCAGTAGTGTGGAGTAAAGCGTCTGTTCCTTGTCTGTTGTATAGGTTCTGTTCTTGACAATATCACTTGTAAAAGAAAAATCTCCCAGTGGAGACTTGCTCGCCATGACTAGAGAAGAGAGAGCTGTTGCACAGGCAACTTGTTCACAAGAAAAAGGAGAAACAATTCTAGTCATGACATCATCTGAAATATGATAAGCTGTCACTTCTAGAGTTGAATCACCTTCAATAATTTTCTTGATCCGAAACAACTGGTGTCCTAATACTGGTACTGGACTTCGAACCAAATAATCCTCTTTAAGCTCACGATACAAACCACTATCCGTAATTGGATAGGTAAAGGTCAAAACAAAATCCCCATTCAAGGTTTCCTTGACACTTGCCTTAATGGTCTCTGGGAGTGGTTTCCCATGCCATTTTGCCGTTCGAACGGTTTTGTCTAATAAAGATAGCACTAAGCCCACCCCCAATTCATTTCTATTGTTAATGATGTAATGCCAGCACCTAAGACAACTCCAACCGAGTCATTTCTGGCCGCATCAATGGAAATAAAATCGCCAGACCATTTTACAGGCTGACCTCTTTGTGTCTTAAAACTTGGCTGACTAGGATTATTATCCATAATGAGTGTTTCTTGTAATCGCTCCAAGCGGATGACATCATCCCCAATCGTAAAGCTAGTTTCACTAGTCGAGTTGCCACTTATGGTAATCTTTGGAAAAGCAATGGCTGAACCTTGACTTCTAAAAGTACCACTAGTCCTAAACACCTGCGAGGTCGTCGTTTTGAACCACTTGGTTGGGTGACAAGAAAATGTAACCTTAAACTCATACACCCCCAGCTTATCCTTTTGAACTGGAGTATGGTGTACCTTGTAACACCAAAAGCGTATGGTCTTGAAACTAGCGTTCTCAAGCCAAAATCCTTCTTTCAAAAATAGCTTCAAAAAGGATAATAACTGTTCTTCACTAGGTTTTACAAGATAGAGGGTGTAGCTCAGTTCCATGACACTTCTGCGAGGATTGGTTTGAAGAACCGCTCCTGACAGGCCTTGGTGTTCTATCAATTGCGTCTTACTTTCACTTACTGTGATTGAAGGACTATCTTCCACGATTACCTTAAAAGGAAAAGAACTCGTGGACACTCCACCAATGGTTAATGCATTATGTTTAATCATGGTTTCACTCCTCTCAATCCTTGTTGACGTTCTAATTCATACACTAGTTTTTCTCCAACCATCTCCGCTAGTCGGTAAAGATCAGTCTCTTCTCTGACTGTGTTACCTGTAATAGTGATGTGAATGGGTGGTAGATTGCTTGTCATGGTCTTTGCGATTCCTCGACCAATGGCACCCAAGGTTTGTTCATTCAAAGGTAACACCGCTTCTTTTCCTGCTTCACCACCAACCATCAGGCTATTGCCATTCATTCCAAATGCGGTTGGTTTGGTTAGAATACCACCTTTGGCATACCAATCGATGGAAATTCTAGGAATTCCACCCTTCAACCAATCAAGAGGATTGGCAGACCCAGACACCCTAAAGTGAGGGAGGGGGATATGCGGCCAGCGAATTTGGAAGTTAAAGAGATTTTTGATGGCATTGATAGCGTTACTCACGGCATCTTTTGCCCCATGGATGGCATTTGAAATGGTATTCTTGACACCATTCCAAACGGATGACACCGTGCTTGAAATGCCATTCAAGACACTAGAGACCGTGTTTCGGATACTGTTCCAAATATTGGAGACTGTTGAGCCGATGTTAGATAAAATACTGGATATGGTCGATTGGATTGCTGACCAAATGGATGAAACGACTGAACTGATAGCTGTCAGTAAATTTGAGATGGTATTCTTGATACCTGTCCAAGCAATTGAGATGTACTGGACGATGAAATTGAGGGCTAAGGAAATAAGGGACTTGATGCCCTCCCATGCCATCGACAAGACCTGTTTGATGGTTTCCCAAGCGCCAGTCCAATCAGCAGTGATAACCTGCATGACTGCCTTGATGATACCAAGTACCACATTGATAGCAGTCTCGACCACAATCTTTATCATCTCCCAAGCGGCTGTAATGATGAGTTTGATATTCTCCCAACTTGCTTGGATGAGCGGTCCAAGAATAGTCATCACCGTTTGAATAACCGTAGTGATGGCATTCCATACCGTGGTTGCAGCATTTAGAATCAATTGCTGGTTTTCAGTCCACCATGTGGTTAGCGTTCCCCAGATGGACATAACAAAACTAGAAATCTGCTGGATGATCATGGACAGAAAGGCATAGATACTATTCCAGATTTCCGTCACAACCGTTCGAAAGCCTTCGTGATTCGTCCAGAGTTCTTTTAACCCAACAATCAGTAAGGTAATGGCAGCTACAATACCAACAATAATCCCCACAATCGGCAAGAATGCCGTTATCATTCCAACAACGGTTGTCCCCATAGCGGCTGCCGCAACCTGTAAGCCCAAGAAAACTGGAAGTAACATCCCTACCACGGCTAAAATACCTGTGAAGATAATGACGACTTCCTTGATGGGACTGGATAAGTTGGTAAACCAAGTCGCTAGTTGACTAACAATGTCTGCCAAACTTTGAAAGACTGGAATAAGCATCTCCAGAATCGGTTGACCGATTGCTGCTAGAGCATTAGTTCCAGACTGTCTTAAGTTACCCAGAACGTTTTCCAGTCCGTCTGATTCCCTTGCAGCTTGTCCCAGGGCTCCAGAGAGTTCATTGCCGTCCTCTACCATTTGAAGGAGGGTTAACTGCTTCTGAGCTTCTGAAAGTTCATTGAAGGACTTTCCATAGAGCTTGTTTGCCGCTGCATTACGAGTGGTTTCTGTCGCAGAAATACCTAGAGCTGCGTCATTTTCATAGTTTCCTTTGAGGAAGGACTGCAGGTTTTCGGTGACTTCTTCGATGGATTTGTCGTAAAATGCTGCCCCATCAGCCGCTGCTCTGGTGGCACGAGTGGTCAGATCCAAAGCCTGAGCCGTATCCATCCCAGAGGTTTTGGCAAAGGAAGCCATCTGAGTGAAGGAGCCTTGAAGACGCTCTGGAACAATGTCCATCTCTTCCCCAATCTTATTGAGGGCATCCTTAGCAGAATTCTCCATATCCCCAAATACGGTAGAGAATTGGGCATTGCTGGCTTGAAGTTGAGCTGCCGCAGACATGGACTCTGTTCCGACTTCGAAGATTTTCTGAGAGATGTCTGCTAGCTTCTCACTGGTCGCTTGAAGTGCCTCAGCCCGAATGGTGTCAGACATGGCTTTCATGCCATCCTGAGCACCATCGGCAGAGGATTTAGTCTCATCCATCTCGTTGTTCAGGTTATTGAGTGCGGTCTTTGCTTGATTCAACTCAGCTTCCATCTTATTGGCTTCAATGGAATTCTCACCATATTCACTCTTTGTCAGGGCTAGTTGCTTTTCGAGATTGGAAATCTGTTTAGAAACAATTTCTGACTGTGCTCCAATCTTTTGTTGGGCTATGGCATTGCGTTCTGCTTCGGAACTATTGGATGACAAAGCACTTTCTTGTAACTCAAATTGAGATATGACCTTGTTCATCTCACTTGCTAACTGCCCCTGCTCCACTTGGAGTTTATCTAATTGTTGAGCCGCTGAACTACTAGCTCGACCGTGATTCTCAAGTGTTGATGACACATCAGCTAACTTAGTTTCATAGGACGTTAGCAACCTTTGAGTAGTTTCCACCTCACGTTGAAAGGCACGGTACTGGTCTGCCCCAATATCCCCAGCCTTAAATTGAGCTTCCACCTGTGATTGGGCTTGACGGAGCGTTGCCAATTTTTCTTTGGTTGTCTCGACTTGTTTTGCCAAGACTTCCTGCTTTTGAGTAAGGAGGGTGACATTGCCTGTATCAAACTTGAGAGCCTTATCAATTTGTCTTAGTTCTTTGGTAGCTTCAGATGCTTGTTTGTTTACACCCTTTAAGGCATCTTGTAAGGGTTGAGTATCGCCACCAATTTCAATCGTAATTCCCTTTATGTTTCCTGCCATAGTCCCTCCTTTCTACCATCAGAAATTATCAAAATCAGCTTGAGTTGCTGGGCGTGTTTGAGAAGTTTCTCGAGTACGCATCTCCACATAGTCCGTTTGGTAGTCAAGTGCCATCCCAATAGAGATATGTTTTAAATCGTCAATAGTCAGACCAGTCTCCTTACAACAGGAGAAATAACTCTCTACTGTGAAGATTTCTTCACTCGCTGTTTCTGTTTCATCTGCTTTTTTCTGGTTGACATCCCTTGGTTCAACATATTCATCAAGACAGGGGCTACTTCCTGCACTGGAAATTCTTCCATCTCCATATAAAAATCCACAAATGGTTTCACTCGTGGATTGGCTGACTTCGCAAAAACCCAAAAGATTCGATGGAAAAATGTCATATCGAAATCAGACAGAATAGAAACATCAATATGATGGGCCTGTAATTCCTCTCCATCTTCTAACTGGTCAAGTTTTGCCAAGATTGCTTGACTATTGACCATCGAGAATAAGTCTTGGAAATAGTCCTTACCAAACTGCTCTTTATAAGCAATTGGTGTGTAGGCATTGGTTGCTAACTCGTAGGTCGTGCCTGCTATGGTAATACTTTCTCTCATGGCCATCTCCCTTACTTACGAGGTTCAAATACTGCCTTGAACCAGTTTTGACGAATCTCATCGCTCGTTTCCTCCGTTGTTCGTCGACGTACAACCTTATCAAGTGGGCGAGGGCTGGCAGTAAAGGTCAACTCTACCTCATTGATATCTGAACCAGACTTGGTTTTTGAACCAACAGTCGGACGAGATGCGTAACAATAATACAAAACGTGTAATGTTTCTTTTTTATCCCCTTCGAAACGGAACATCAAGGCAAAATTTTTCTTTTCGCTGTTTGCGATCTCTGAAATGGTGTTTGTCGTCGCATCCAACTGTTCTCCAAGGACTCGTGTCAAAAATTCCTGCGTTAAAAGAGCAACTTTTAGTGTTCCTTCGTAACCATCGTTTGACTCTGTTGTATAAAAATTGATATTGTCTGCCTTATAAGAACCCTTATCTCCTGTTGGTTCAAGGGTTAATTCTGCAGCACCACGAAGTCGTTCTACATTGCCGTATGTCAACGTACCATCAGAACCTTCGCTTGTAACTTCTGCCCAATGGACATCTTGTAGTCCAAAGGTGACCTTATTCTTTTCAGCCATATTATCCTCCATGTAATGTGATGTAATAGGTTATTAGGTAGAGTTTCTCTGATGAGATATAGGTCTCTACTTTTTCAAAATAAATAAGGTGGCTGTCAAATAATGACTCCACCTTGTGTTCAGTTGCTAAATCTTTCTTAGTGGTATAGAGTTCCACTTGCAGGTTATTCTGCTTATGATAAGACCAATTGTCTGCACTATGATTATCTGAATCAGTCACCAAATATACTAGATACGGTGGTCTTGGATGACTCCCTTCTTCAAAATGATGGTAGGCGACTGGGAGCTGTAATTCTTTGAGAATGGAGTACATTTCACTCAGTAACATGTCCTATCACACTCGCTTTCTCAGCTTTTCTTCTAAGGATTGTATCGCTTGTTTCTCAACGGGAGCGATATGCTTGATTCCCTCAACTCGCCCACCAGAGCTTTTGGCATGACCATTTTCTAACAGATGCGTCAGGCCTGGCGTTCGATTATGAATGGTCTTGGTTAGACCTGTACTAGTATCAATCGTTGCTTTACTCTTCCACCCTTTGGCATAGGAACCACTCTTTCTAGGTGACGTTGCTTTCAAGGTTTCGATGGATTCCTCGGTGACTTCCTCTACAACTTCACGCATCACCTCTGTTGTATCATCTACAAATTCCGCCAGCTCATTTGCGATGGCAGTTTCTAGTGCATCTAGTTCAATTCTAGTCATAACTCTCCTCCCTAATGGCGACGATGTAAATCAGTTGACGTGGCACTGTATCTCCATCAATAGACTCAATCTCATAGGTTTGACCACGAAATTGAATGTGAGTCGTTAAGGAATGAAGTCCAAGAATTGCCTTTTCATACCTGAGGGTGAACTGGACTTTCTCTTGTTCCAGTTTCGTCACACTCCCATCCCTTTCAGTCAAGGTGAGAGGACGACAAGAGCACCACCGGTCAAATAAAGGTATCCATGTCGAAGTTTCATTGCCAATCTCATCTTGAACAATCTGTCGAACATGAAACACCAAGCGTTCCCTCAAAGGTGCAATCTTCATCAGAACACATCCTTTCGTTCGGCCAACAACAAGTGATAAAGTGTTTCTTTCAACTCCTTATGATTTGCATCTTCTCTGTGTTCATAAAGATAGGCAACCCCATAAAGGATTGCCGTCTTTAGAACGTCTGAATAAATTGATTGTCGCAAAATATCTTCGCAGAGTTGTTGACTGGTTTCAAGCAACTGCTCAATCAGTCCATCCTCATCATCGTGTTCAACTTTGAGATACTGTTTTGCTTCCGCTAAACTAACCATGACTACTTAGCCTTTACTGTTAGTGTCTTCACGGCTTCAGGTAGGACTAACTTACCATCAACACGTTGTGACGCAAGAAAACCAATCTGTCCATTATTGGCATAGAGTTCGTTCAATCGTTTGAAGGTCCGACCTTGACGGTCCGCAATCCAATAATATGAGAAATCACCAAATGCAATGGCCTTGTTTCCTGCTTCAGGAAGTGGAGCAAAGGTTGAGGTATAGTATGGACGATTTAGAATCAAATCTGGTTGTCCAGCTTGTGTTGACGGTTGCCAGATGTAATTGCCATTATTGTCCTTGAGTTTACGGATAGCTTTGACAGTCGTATCATGTAAAATCCAAACTGCGTTCTTACGATATGGTGCTGGTAGAGAATGATACAATTCAATCATGTCATCAAAGGTAATATCCTTTGTAGCAGTCGTTGGGCCTGTAACTTCTGCCTGAGTAAAGATACCTGTCGGTTTCTTAGAACCGTCACCAATCAAGAATGCCTTTTCTTCTTCCGTTCCAATTCGACGAGCAAATTCAGCTGTCATATAGGACTCAAGGTCGAATACTGAATCATTAAGCAACTCTTCTGAAATACGAATGGCAGTACCAATCTTATGAGAGTCGAGTGTCACCTGACCAAAGGTTTCTTCTGTTTCAGGGTAAAGTCCATTTTCATCCATCCATGAGGCTGAACCATGTCCTGTCACAACAGGAATCTTACGCTCACCACTAGATGTTTTAATAACAGTCGCAAGGCTGCGGAAGAAATTCTCTTCTTGTAATCCTTGAACCAGTTTCTTCTCATACTCATTAGGAACAAGATGACCACCTTCGGTATCTTCTCCTACTCGAAGGACGTCTTTGACATCAAAGAAGTGACGCTTACGGACACTTGTCCAAAATGTCTTGGCATAGCTATCTGAAGCCACACCTTTCTTTTCCTCTTCAGTAGTCTTGTCATTCAAAACTGTAGTGGGCTGCCCAATTAGAGCCTGTGATGCTGGTTGAGCAAGTTCAAGGTCAATCTTTTCTTGACGCTCCAATCGAGCAATCTCTTGATTGTAGAGGTTGATTTTTGCTTCCATATCATCATAGCGTTTAGAATCTTCCTCAGATACAAGTCCATCTTCTGTTCGAACAGAATCAAGGAAGGTTTTTGCTTGTTGCCAAGCTTGGTTACGTTTTTCTTTCAATTCTAGTAATTTAGACATCAGTTCATTTTCCTTTCGTTATTTGAGCAAATTCAATCGTTTTTCCAACTGATTGATAGGGATTGTTTTCTTTGGTTGTTGGACTCCAAGTTTCGCCTGCATTTTGACAAGTAAATCTTGTTGGGCAGCAGTTCGACTGAAAGAATAACTCTCAATATCCATTCCATGTTCCTCTTGTTTGTCAAAGAGAATCTTGTCCGCAAAGCCTAGTTCAACAGCCTTTTTGGCATTGAACCACGACTCCGAATCCATTAGATGCGAAAGCTTAGTTCTTGACAATCCTGTTCTTAGTTCATAGGCATTGATGATGGATTCCTTAATTTCTCCCAACATTTCAATGACCTTCTGCATATCCTTGGCTTCACCTTGTGCCACAGTCCAAGGGTTGTGAATCATCATCATGGCAACCGGACTCATAGAAACCGTTGTACCTGCCATGGCAATGACACTAGCAGCACTTGCGGCTAATCCATCAATCACTACATGGACATCACCTTTGTAATCCATCAGCATGTTATAGATTTGAGCAGCCGCAAAAACATCACCCCCTGGACTATTAATCCAGAGGGTGATGTCTCCGTTTCCTGCTTGTAAATCATTTTTAAATACTTGTGGCGTGACTTCATCGCCAAACCACGTCTCATCAGCAATCTGTCCTTCTATTCGAAGTGTGCGACCACTATCATCTTCTGTAAAATTCCAAAACTTATGCATCCGTATCCTCCTCAGATTGGGTTTCTTGTTCTACCGGTGCTTGTTTCATAAAGCCACCCGCATCCTTCAATTTCGTCATGTTTCCATTTATCAAGTAGAGATTACCTCCTTCCTCATCTGAGAGGAGGTTTAAGTCCTCAAGTTCACGTATATCATTTGTCGACAGCCAGCCATTTTGTCTCCCAATCGCATAGCCATTCATTCGACTCTGATAATCACCACGAAGAAGACCATCCACATTAAACTTCACAAAGTAGGTTTTCTTTTCTTCGGGTAAAAAAAGAGACCTCTTGAAAGCCTGTTCGAGACGAACTACCCAAGGGTCTAAGGTATATTTAACAAATTCTAGAGATTGTTGCTCAATGTTTGAAAATGAGGATTTCTCCAAGTCACCAACCATATGAGGTGGAATGCGGTAGAGCCTTGTAATTTCATTGATTTGGAATTTTCTTGTCTGAAGGAACTGGGCTTCTTCAGGTGGAATGCCTACTTGAGTGTATTTCATCCCTTCCTCAAGAACTGCCACTTTATGGGCATTGGTTACCCCACTGTAGACTGCATTCCATGAATCTCTCACTCGTTTGGGATCTTTGAGAATCCCTGGATGTTCCAAAACACCACCTGGATTTGCACCATTTTTAAAGAATGATGCCCCATAGTTTTCCGTAGCCAAGGTCATGCCGATAGCATTTTTTGCAAGGGCAATTGGAGAATAACCTATCAAGCCATCAAAACCAAGACCAGGTACATGAAGAACATCTTCTGCTCTCAAGATAGCATCTCCCTTTTCCTTAAAGTTTGGATTTTCCTCTGACTGACGCTTGTATTTGTAGTAGAGCTTACCACTCTCGTCTCGATGAACTGACATCTTATCTGGTAAGAGTGGGTAAAGACTGATAACTTGTCCACTCCTATCTCGGATAATCTGGACATAGGCATTTCCCCATATCAATAGATGGGTCATCAAGGTTTCTCTAAAGACAAAGGATGACATCTCAGAGTTAGGTTCATCATGTAAGAGAAAATAAAGGGGATGTTCCACCTTCTTCTCCTTTCCAGTTGCCGTTCTCTCATAAACATGAATGGGGAGTGAAGCTACTGCTTCAGCTAAGATACGAACACAAGCATAGACAGCTGTCGTCTGCATAGCTTTAAACTCATCCACATTCTCCCCACTGGTCGTTCGTCCAAACAGATATGAGAAGTCCTGACCTTCATAACTATTTCGTGGTTTATCTCTAGCCCGCTTACGTCCCAATAAATCTAGTAGTCCCATAGTTCCTCCTTTTGAGTACGAAAAAAGCACCTCCCCTTTGGAGATGCATTGAATTGTGATATGAAATTTCAACTAACATCATTACAATTTACTGTTCTGTGCAATAGTCAACATTCCTATTTTGCCAACTCTCTAAAAGCATCAATATGGCGTGAAAAAACCGAAGTTGTAACATCATCCAATGTTGATTGTTCAACAACTGTAGGTGTTGCCTGTTCCATATCTAATAGACAATAACAGTCATCAGATTTATTTATGGGAATATTATTTTTTATAACCACTGAGAATACCTTTTCCTTAATTTTCGCATAGAAAAATGGCCGTTATTTATTGAATAATTTAGCCCAATTTTGCTTAGAGTTCAAAATCCTTGCAACATAAACCTCATGGTTATCAATGTAATAAAAAGCTAGATAATTCTCGATTGGCATATATCGGTACCGTTTGCCATCATCTGTCAATTCCCCGTAACCACGACTAGACACCAAAGGACATGCTTCAGGAAAGGTCTCTAGAGTTTCAAGTGCAGTTAGGATAAGGTCTAGTTTGCTGTCGGCAGATTGTTGACTATAGAAATTATGTAAAATATAGTCATGAATCCCTCCTAAGTCCCTTTTGGCTTGATCCGTAAGGGAAACATGGTATCGTTTATGATTATTCAAGACCAAATTCCTTTCTCACATCAGCTAAAGATGTTAGTTTCCCTTGCTCAATTTCTTGATGGCCAATTAGAATTTCCTTTTTCAAGTCTTCAAAAGCAACTTGATACTGCGTCTCTTGTAAATCACTGTTTACGAACTCTTTGGGATCAACTGCTCCAGTCGCAATTTTACGAAGAGCAGCATTGAAGATATCAGACAGAGTCAGCTTTTCATCTGCTAAAATTTCTTTAGTTTGTTTATAAAAAGTTGAATCTGCTCTAAAGTTGACGGGCTGTGTGCTTGCCATAGTTCTTACCTCATTGTAAAGATGATTTGTAAATACATTCTATCATGCTTACCTTTTAAATTCAACTAAAAACTCAATATTCCACGTTCATCATACACACTTCCTTCATCGCTTTGATGACGAATACAACGGTCCAGTCCCATAATGAGTGCTACAATACCATCAATCTTCTCGACTGACTTTTCCTTATCAGGCTTGATATTGCCAGCAGGGTCTTGTCTCATGACTACGTTTTGTCCCATCCATTTCAGAACTGGATGCCCACCATGTTGAATCTTGCCTTCCATCATAAGTTTATAGAGTTCCTTTGATGGTGGACTCATATCCTTGTATCCCTGACCGAAAGGCACCATGGTCAAGCCCATTCCTTCTAGATTCTGAACCATTTGTGTCGCATTCCAACGGTCATAGGCGATTTCCTTGATATGATAGATTTCCGATAAGTCTTCAATAAACTTTTCGATAAAACCATAGTGAACGACATTACCCTCTGTAGTTTTGATGTATCCCTGACATTCCCAAACATCATATAGAACATGGTCACGTCGACATCTAAGCTCCAATGTATCCTCAGGTAGCCAGAAAAATGGCAGAACGATATAATTCTCCTCTTCAAATCTAGGAGGGAACACCAAGACAAAAGTCGTTATATCTGATGTACTAGAAAGGTCTAAACCAGCATAACAGCTACGCCCTTTGAGGCTATCATATTGAATAGGATCATTTCCCTTCGCATAAACATGTTCTGGAATCCAAGCAACACTTGAACTTGTCCACATATTTAGACGGAGCTGCTTAAAGACATTCTCTTCTGCAGGATTATCAAGTGCTTGTTGGTAGGCTTCTCTAACACGGTCAATCCCAATAGTATGCCCTAGTGAAGGGTTGGCTCTTCTCCAGTTTTCTTCATCATTCCAATCATCTTCATCAGATAAACCATAAACCACCGGATAGAAAGAAGTGTCCTTCTTTCTACCATTCAGAATATCCAATGCTTTAGTATGCAATTCATAACAGATGGAGTTCCTATCCGTTCCAGCTGTTGTGATAATAAAAAAGAGGGGTTGTTCCCTTGCGTCTCCTGACCCCTTGGTTAAGACATCATACAAATGACGATTAGGCTGAGCGTGGATTTCATCAAAGACCAAGCCAGATACGTTTAGTCCATGCTTTGTCCCAGTCTCTGCTGAAAGAACTTGGTAAAACCCAGCGTTAGAATAATTTACAATACGCTTGGTAGCACCCATTATCTTTGAACGCTTTTCCAAGGGGCGACTCATCTGCACCATCTGCTTGGCCACATCAAATACGATTGATGCTTGGTTTCGGTCACAAGCGGCACCATAAACTTCCGCACTGGCTTCATTATCCGCATATAGTAGATAAAGAGCGATAGCCGCTGCTAGCTCAGACTTACCATTCTTCTTTGGAATTTCTATGTAGGCTGTTAGGAATTGGCGATTGCCATCTTCCTTGACAATCCCAAATAGATCACGAACAATCTGTTCCTGCCAAGGCAACAAATCAAATCGCTTTCCTGCCCACTTGCCTTTGGTATGGGAGAGGTTATTGATAAATGTTACTGCCCTATCAGCCTTTACCTTATCATAGTGTGAGGTTGGAAGCATGAATGGACTTGGTTCATAATGATAGCTCATAAAATTCCTCCTAACAAATCTTCCATTTCATCACCAGTACCAACTTCCGAATCCATCGTCGCTAAACGGTTACGTGCTGATGGTGTTAAACCAAATTGTTCACAGAATTTAAGCATGATTTTTAAGTTAGTCTGGCTGATAGAGACTTGAGGGACTTGTTGCAGATAACCATTCGGGGTTTTGATAATGGAGCCATGCTTGGTAAGAAACTCTTCCGCCTCTTTCCAGCGTGCGTAAGCTTGACAATATCCTGCAAATGCAGTCATGTCCATTTCGGTTAATATTCCCATTTGTTCGAGAATTTTTCCCATCCTTTTCCACTCCTTCTTTGCATCATCTTCAAGCCACTGTGGGCAACGTGGGGCTTTTTGTTTGGGTTTGACTTCATTCGTAGGAAGTGGTCGCTTACCAGGATTTCCCTCAAGTATTTTCATATTCGTTGGCTTTGGTTTTCGCCCCCTGATTGCCACAATCTCACCTCCTTTAGAGTAAGAAAAAAGAACTCAATTCGAGTTCCTTCCTAAAGTTCATTAAAGTTATCAAGAACAGCCTGACAAACTGTTCTATCAATATCGTCCATGTTATCTATTTCATTCCCATATCTATATTGGTAGATATATTCACCATCACGTTTTATTGTCAGAATTCTAATCCAAGCACCGTCTATATTTCTCGGGTCAGTTGTATCTTCACGGAGAAATTCACAAACGTAATGCCTATCACCAACCGTTCGAGTCATTATTTCCCACATCTTACTTTACCTTTTCCACGATATCTATTCCATATAAAACATTCAGGCAACTGCCATTTTCCCACTTAACTAAGAGTGAGCCAATGTCATCCACTCCAATAACTGTACCAAGTGTTCCTTTAGGAACTGGATGTGGATCATCCATTTTTACTAATCTAACCTTTGTACCAACCGGATAGATTGTCTTTAGGTTATT
Organism: Streptococcus sp. 32226D021BW; assembly: GCF_053545015.1. Taxonomy (NCBI): domain Bacteria; kingdom Bacillati; phylum Bacillota; class Bacilli; order Lactobacillales; family Streptococcaceae; genus Streptococcus; species Streptococcus sp. 32226D021BW. Next base: position 41,283 of record NZ_JBPPVC010000005.1, read on the forward strand.
GAAAATTTTTGTGTCCATATTATTCTCCAAACATATCGAATGCCCACTTGACAGCGTGACCGAGATCCGTAACAATTATTGATTCCTTGTATATGCGATTAAGTCGGCATTCAAATAGTTCAAATTCTTCAAGGCTATCAATGATTTCGTAAATCTCAACTACTGTTTCTTTGTCTCCTTTGGATGCAACGATAACCCATTCCTTGTAAGGAATGATGCTTGCGGTTGTTGGGTAGAGTTCATATAGTTTTTCAAGTGTTGTTGTCATGGTTTTGTTCCCCTCTTCTTTTCTTGTGTACATATTAACTCTAAAGGAGACTTATAACCAGTCATTTATAGATTATTTTGACGATATTTTCGACTATTTTTCACTTCCTAGAATGGCACATCCAATAGCATAGACAACTGTTACCGTCACGCCATTTCCAGCTTGTTTATACAGTTGGGCATCGGAGTTTACTGCTTGGGCTTTCTCGAATAAATCATCCGAAAAACCTTGTAGTCGAAAACATTCTCTAGGGGTTAAACGTCTAATTTTCACCACTCGATCATTCCAAACCACAGCACCCATTTGACCACCGCAGGATAGGTTATGGGCGATTCCTTTCCCAACTCTTGCTCGTCTCGTTGGAGAGTTGGGATAAGATAAATCCACTGAATCACCTACCTCAGCAACTTGATAACCTTGCTTCGTACCATTTCTGACCTTGATACCTTCAAGAATGCCATGGCGGTCTTGAGAGGTCAATGTGAACATTGGCTCATCCTGTTCCTTGAGCCTGCGTCCATTTTGCCGCTTGTTGATTCGATTTGGTGTCAGAATGGGTTGAATTTCGAGTACTCCAGAATTCATAGCCGTCCGCTTTGTAGCTCCAGCAGTATATCGTGCAGTGATACAACGTGCCTCATCTGTCAACTTTGGTTCTGTCAAAGATTGGTCAATCAAATAAAGACCAGTCTTAGCTCCCAGTCCACCACCCGCACCAACAAGGGTTGTGGCAATTCCACTAGGGTCGTAGACACGATAGCTTTGCATACCACCTACAAGTTGCTTAAGATGGCTACCGCTTTCTCCGCTGATAGGTAGTACTTTTCGTCGACCTCTACTTCTAAGATGTCCGATAGTGTAGATGCGTTCTCGATTTTGGGGAACTCCGTAGTCTTTTGAATTGAACACTTGCCACTCAAGGTCGTACCCTGCTTCATCCAGGATAGAGAGATAGTCGAGATAATCTCGTCCCCCGCCACTTGATAAAAGTCCCTTAACATTTTCAAGGAGTATCCACTCGGGTTTATCTTCTTCCTCTTGGCTTTGGATGATGTCAACAAATGTAAAAAAGAGTCCACTTCGCTCACCGTATAGGCCTGCTCGCTTTCCTGCGATAGACACATTTTGACAAGGGCTTCCCGCACACCAGAGATCTGCTTTTGGAAGTTGTGTTGGATCAATGCTTGTGATGTCGTCATGAAACCATTCTCCTTTCGTGTCGTACATTGCTTCGTAAGATTTTCTTGCAAACTTATCCTTTTCACAGTAACCGATACATTTGAAACCAGCTAATTCCAAACCACGACGAAAACCACCCACTCCTGCAAAGAAATCAAGAAAGGTTAGGCTCATACCGTCTCCTCCATCATTGAATAGGCTTCATCAAAGGTCAAAGTCTGTCCATCACGCAATACCGTCACGTTGTCGTTTCCTGTTGACTCTATATAACGTTTGACAATGACATCCACAAACTTCTCATCCAACTCAATGCCGTAACAAACCCTTCCAGTTTGGTCTGCGGCCATTAGGGTCGAACCAGAACCAAGAAATGGATCTAGGACAAGCGTTCCTCGCATCGATGAATTTTGAATAGGATAGGCCATGAGCGGAATCGGTTTCATCGTTGGGTGGTCTTTACTAGATTTTGGACGGTCATATTCCCAAATGGTTGTTTGTTTACGGTCACTGAACCATTGATGTTTTCCCTTTTGTTTCCAGCCATAAAGACAGTTATGAGTAACAATTCCATCTGCAATATAATGTTCATATTTTTCAACAGCAAGAGAATAAACAGGTCCACTGAATCCTTTTGTAAGAACCTCATCAATTACGCCCCAGTAAAAATTTTCTCTCGTTTCCTTTTCATAAGTTTTTGGAATTGGAACTTGCATAATTTGAGGGATCAGATTACAAGCATTGATGCGAGCAGTTACTCGTTTACTAAATGCCTCATGTCCATTTCCTTTGTGAATGAGTGGGTATTTGATATTTCGACCATAGTCAACAAGCAAACGTCTAGCATTATCTAATTGAATTTGGCTATCCAAGTTATCATAAATCATATCGACATGATGAGATGTGCGTTGAGTTTCTTTCTTTGGAAGTCCTCTATCCATTTCCCAATGAGTATAAGGAATACCGTACTTGAGGGCTAATAACTGTTCGTGGCACTGGGCTGTTACTTTATCATCAAATACATCAATGACCCAAGCCTCTTCACCTTTCTCTCCACGAAGTCTCGTTTTCAAACCAAATCCCCTCGAGTTATAGAGTTCAGTAATCCCTACACGCCAACGGTCTCCTTTACGCATAAGATAGGTACAATAATTGTTTTTTGTTGATTCATTAAAACGAACCGAAAACTGATGGTTATCCGTAGCCCACGTTATTTTATTTCCAATTTTTATACCGTATAAGGTGCCATTATAATATCGAGAAGCTGTTTTTATCTCATAGCCACCATTACGCATCCCCAGAATTGTTCCTGAATAGGAATTGTAACTAATGACCCTATCACCATCCTTTAAGTCTTCTATTGGAACGGGACCATTTATAGTTTGAACAATCGTACCTGCTGGCTGACATGGTTCATGTTGCCACTGATAGGGACTACGTCCAAGAACTAAGGAGTTCTTCTTCCAAATGCAACACCCACTGAGGTAGAATCCCGCCTCTTTAAATGCCTTTCGGAAGTTCAGTCCTTCTGTATCCGCATGGAATACATAGATTGAACCATCAGACTCCATATGTTTTTCTACTTGAGTGAACATATCAAAAAGAAACTGGTAAAAGTCACTATCAGGCATATTGTCATTGAGAATCTTTCCAGCTGTTTCTTCTACATCAACATTATAGGGAGGGTCTGTCACAACCAAATTTGCCTTTTTATCACCTAAAAGTTGGTCATAAGTTTCAGCTTTCGTAGAGTCTCCACAAATCACTCGATGCTTACCAAGTTGCCAAATGTCCCCTCGTTTTGAAAAGGTGGGTTTCTTCAATTCCTCTTCAACATCAAAGTCATCATCTGATAGGTCTTTATCATGAACATTCGACAGGATATCGTCAATTTCTGGTGGTTCAAAACCAGTCAGGTCGAGATTGAAATCCGATTCCTGTAAATCCAAAAGCAAGTCCGCCAAAAGTTGGTCGTCCCATTGACCGGTGATTTTGTTAAGGGCAATGTTCAGTGCCTTTTCATCTTCTTTGGATAAATCGACAATGACACATTTGGCGGTTTCATAGTCTAAGTCCTTCAATACAGTTAATCGTTGATGGCCACCAATTACCGTCAAGTCTTTATTGACGATGATGGGGTCAACGTAGCCAAACTTGAGTAGACTTTGCTTAATCTTTTCATACTCCTTATCACCCTTTTTAAGTTTTTTTCGAGGATTGTAGGAGGCTGGGTGTAATTCAGACAATCGAATTTCTCTAATTTCCATTGTTGGTTGGCTTGTCATTGGTTTCTCCTTTATAAAAGCGTGATTGAATGTAACACGAATGGCTACAAAATTTCCTATTTGGATTGGCATAAGATAAAAATGACCTGCCACATTGCTGGCAAGTCAAATCTTCATATGCAGTTTTTGATTTGTCGTGTTCGTCAGAATGAGTGGCCCACCAGACTTTACGACATTTATCCGAACAGAACTTCTTTGGTCTTCCTATTTTATGAATTTTAAGTGTTTGATAACACTGTGGGCAACGGAGTCCGTCATTCTGGTCGGCTTTTGCCATTTGCTTTGTCGCCGCTCCATGACCAAGCAATGCTGGATTTCGTTTACAGTATTTTTTAACAGAATCTCTAGACAGTCCTGTAGCCTTACCGATTAAGCCATAGCCAAGACCTTCTGCTCGCATTTTCCAGATTTGTTTGCGTTGACTTTCGTCCATTTGTTTTCCTTTCCAGCAAAAAAGGACTAAAAACAACTATTTTCTACATTGTTTCTAGCCTTTTTCACTATTTTATTACCAAAATGACATACTTGGGAACGCTACATCCCCACATTAGAAACGTGATAACGGTGGGAAGGAACGTCAAAATGAAGCGATTTTAATGTACCCGCTTGCGAATTTTGCGAAATTGCACGTTTGAGGGGGCGTCGGTCTTAGTCTCCCAAGGGTTTAGAGATTCCATCCCCCCTCCCCCAAAGGGTTAAAAATTGGATACTATTGTAACGAAACTCCAAGACTAAAATCGATACGTATACTCCACATATCGGTCAGTCGTCATGGTCTTCCTATCATGACAAGACTTACAAAGTGCTTGCCAGTTTGATTGATTCCAAAAGAGTTCTTGGTCACCTCGGTGGGGTGTGATATGGTCAACCACTGTTGCTTTGGTTAATCGACCTTTGACTTTACATTCAACACAGAGTGGATGAACTTTTAAGTAACGAAGTCGTGCTTTATTCCACTGGGCATTGTATCCTTTGGCTTTGGTTGACTTGGAATCCAGTTGGTGGTTTGCTTTATGGTTCTCACAATACTTCTGACCATATGATACTAAGTTAGGACAACCATTTTGTTTACAAGGTATGCTTGGTCTTCGTGGCATTTTACTTCTCCCAAGGTAGATAGTCTTTCGTGAAATGTCCAAAGCAAGTTGTCTCGGTGTAGTCTACATCCAAGAGATGAAGTTTCTTAATGATACCTCCTGGTGTTAAATCATACCGCTCACGAATCATTCCTTCCAGTTGTTGTGTGGTGTAGCGACTGGTTCCAAAGGTTTCTACGTAAACCGACACAGGTTCTGCAACTCCAATGGCATAGGCAAGCTGAACTTCACAACGTTTGGCATAGCCTTCACGAACAATATCCTTGGCAATCTTTCGTGCCATGTATGCGGCTGAGCGGTCAACCTTGCTTGGGTCTTTTCCAGAGAAAGCACCTCCACCATGATGTGCGAAACCACCGTAGGTATCCGCCACAATCTTACGTCCAGTCACTCCTGCATCCGCAAATGAGCCACCAAGAACAAATCGACCAGTTGGATTGACTAGAACGTTGAAATCTAGATTCTGACGGTAACGAAGAGCTACAGCCATCATAGCTTCAGTCACAATTCGTTTCACTTTGGCAAGGTCAGCCGTTTCGGTATGTTGGATGGAAACTAAAAATGTATCAATTCGATTCTTCTCATAGTCGTAGGATACCTGTGCTTTTGCATCCTTTCCAAGTAAGGGGTGACCGAGTGACATCAGTTTCTCAAGGACTCGAGTTGCTAAGACATAAGGAAGTGGCAGGTACTCAGGTGTTTCATCTGTCGCATAACCAAACATCATTCCTTGGTCACCAGCACCACCATTATCAACACCTTGGGCAATATCAGAACTTTGGAGTCCAAGTAGGTTAGTTACCCGAACATTCTTCAAACCAAGTGGCTCGACAACCTGGCGTACAATGTCCTCGAGATTAAAGAAATGTCTTGTCGAAATTTCACCAGCTACTACAATATGGTTATCCTTGATTAAGGTCTCAACTGCCACTCGACTTGATTTGTCATACTTTAGACACTCCGTCAAAATGGCATCTGAAATCTGGTCACAGATTTTATCTGGGTGTCCAACCGACACTTGTTCACTAGTAATAATCATAATTCCTCCACGCAAAAAGCCCAACCCTTGGGCTAGGCTTTGGTTTATTTTACTGATTGACGGCCTGCTTCGTAGGCTCTCTCCAATGCTCTTTTGATTCCCCAAACCGAAACATCGTAGAAATCGAGGTTGTCGCTCCAACGTTTTTCCAAGGTTTCTACAAAAAGTTCTTCTTTTGCAATTTCTGTCAAAAGGGCATTGAGTTTTTCATGTTGGCGTTTTGTCATGGTATTGTTCTCCTCTTCTTTTGTTGTGTACATATTAACTCTAAAAAGGAGATATATCCAGTCATTTCTGCATAAAATTAAAGATATTTTAAACAGTTAAAACCAGCAAAACCGCCTCAAGAATGGCTTCACGTTCTTCTGTTTCAGGATAGAGTTCCCATCCTCTGTCGTAAGAAACGATTGTTTCTTCAGCTACTTCAATATCTAATTTGAAAACACATCCAAGGTCAATTCCAACTTCTGAAGGTTGGGGACTAACCTTGGCAATGTAATCCACTTTTTGTCCTTGATAATCAATCCGTCCGTCAGTCCACATGGTTATTCTCCTTTGGTTTTTCTAGGTGTATATTACCCTATCAGCCAAAGAATATCCAGTCATTTGAGGGAGATTTTTATCTTTTTTGACATCTTAAGTATATCACAGGTCTAGGTTGAAAATCAGTACTAAACCAGTACAAATTTAGTGCTAATTTAGTACCAATTTAGTGCACTCAACCATCACTAGATAGGGATGTGATAATCTTCCACCTTAAGTTCAAGACTTTTTGAAGTCCAACGATAACACTTGCGTAATTGTTTTAGAATCTTACGCCTACGATAAGCAAGTGTTGAATGACTGATTTCATAAATCTCTTCTAGTTCAGTCCAACTCTTGCCTAAGTAAATTAAATCCTTGGCTAATGGCTTCAAATCCTCAGGTATTAGCTCCATAACGAACTCAAAGTAGTAAAGATCCATTTTTAAGCAGTAGTAGGTATTAAGCAAACTACTGAGGTACTCTTGATTTTCTTGTTCTTGTTTTTCTCTAAAACTAAGAGAAATCAGCTCACTACGACCATGGTTTTTACTTTTCTTGACCTTTTCATGCTCTGACTTCTCAAATACCAGTGACTGAATCACACTATTCTCTGAGATAGGTCGATAGTTGAGCAATTTCTCCTGAACTAAATGTAACTTCATTTTCATGTCACGATAGTTTTTAGCTATATATTCCACCTTATCCATCTGTTCCTCCTACTTGTGCTTTAACAGCTTCAATCAGCCGTTCTTGTTGTGCATCTTTGTTTTCTAGTGCCTTGAGAATTTCCTCATCAATCGTTCCTTCAGTCACAATGTGTTGAATAACAACTGTCTCAGCCTCCTGGCCTTGACGCCAAAGTCGTGCATTTGTTTGTTGGTATAGTTCCAATGACCACGTTAAACCAAACCAGACCAAGTGGTGACCGCCTTTTTGGAGGTTCAACCCATGACCAGCTCCAGCTGGATGAAGTAAGCCAACTGGGACATTTCCCTTGTTCCATTCACGAATATCTTCTTCTGTTTTCAACACCCGACTCTTTACATTGAGTTTTTCTAAACGACCCAGAATCCGAGCTAAGTCATGTTTGAACCAATAAGCAACTAAGACAGGCTCTCCATTTGCGGATTCAAGGATATCTTCAAGGGCATCTAGTTTCTGTTCATGTAATGCCACAACCGTATGATCATCAGAATATACGGCTCCATTGGACAACTGAACTAATTTGTTCGTAAGACTTGCTGCATTGGCAGCAGTTACTTCTAATCCATCCAACTCTGATAAAACATACTCTTTCTTAAACTGACTGTACTTTTCTTTTTCCTTTTCTGACATACGCACCAGCTTCTTGGTTGAAATCAAATCAGGCATATCTAGATAATCTAGAGCCTTCATGGAAATGGTAATATCACTAATCTTGTCCTGAATTTGACACTCCGCATAATCCATAGGGATGTATTCATAAACAATGTTTCCATTGCGACGACCTTCTTCAAAGTAGCGACTACGAAACTCACCAATGAATCGACCAAGACGTTCTCCTCCGTCAATGACTTTAAACTCAGCGAACAAGTCCATTAGTCCGTTTGAACTAGGTGTTCCAGTCAAACCAACGATACGTTTCATGTAAGGACGCATTGCCATGAAAGCTTTGAAGCGTTTGGACTGCCAAGACTTGAAAGAACTCAATTCATCAATCACTACCATATCCCACTTAAAATAGGGACTACATTGTTCCACCAACCAAGGGAGGTTTTCACGATTGACGATATAGATGTCCGCATCTTTCTGAAGAGCTACTTTTCGTTGCTTGGATGTCCCCACGATTTTCGAATACCGTAAGTGACGCAACTCCGCCCACTGCTCAATCTCGTCACTCCAGACCGTATTTGCGACTCGAAGTGGGGCAATAACCAAAACCTTTGTGACCTCAAATCGGTCAAACATCAGCTCATTTACTGCAGACAAGGTTGTTGCCGTCTTCCCCATCCCCATGTCTAAAATGACTGCTGCATTGGGGTGACTTATGATGAAGTCCTTGGCGACTACTTGATAGTTATGTAATGTCAATTTCATCTAGCACATCTCCAATCATCTCAATGTGGTCAAGAACATAAACCTTAAAACCTAACCGCTCAAACAGTTTATGCCTTGACACTTGTAACTTCCTTGGCTTTTGGTCAGGAGACTTCACTTCCACCAAGCCAAACTTGCCCTTGGGTAAAAACACTAGCCTGTCTGGTACACCAGAAAAAGATGGAGATACCCATTTAGGACAAATCCCTCCACGCTTTTTCACTTCACTCACTAACTTCTGTTCTACAATTTTTTCTCGCATAATAAATCCTCTCGTCAAAACATCGCCAAGGAAAAAGTGTATCTCACGATAGTCAGTTACATTACTTTCCTATATCTCTTTTATCTTTTTTATTTTTTCTTATATCTAAGTTATAGAAAAGACCTACTAAACCTGCACTTTAAATCTTCCTATGGCAACTTTTGTATGTGACATTCTCGACATGCACTTTTTAACTCCAGTGAAAGTCGTGACAGTTTTGTATAAACTTTTCTCTTCACTAAAAACATCAACTTTCAGCTACTCTGATAATCACTCTGTGACTTAACTATCACGACATGCACTAACACCTCCTATTGCTAGAGGCAACTTGCACTGATTTACACTGTTAATCAAGGAAATCATCATCTAATTTCAACTGTAAACCTTTCACTATAACACCTTTGTTTGTTCTTTTTTTGGTGAAACCAGCATTCGCAAGAGCTGTGTAAAAATCCGTTGTGCTGCGCGTGTACTCATTGATACCAGCACAATAAGCTCGATAAGCTGAGTAAAGTTCTCCTGATTTCTCAGTTAATTGGTCGCCGATTTCACAACAATCACCAAGAAACTGACCCATCCAATCATTAGCTTCTCGATAGGCAGACACAGATTGAGCAACAACCTTTGGCAGAGTTAACTTGAAATTGGCATTGATTGCTTTCTCTGCACCTTCAATAATCCATGACATAATTGCCTCGGATGCTTCCTCGTACAGGTAGTCCGCAAAGTTTTTGATATCTGACCGACCTGTGATTTTGGCATTAAAAGGAATGACAATCAGACGTCTCCAAATCCCATCATCGTTCGCACCTACTTTTGGTAGATGGTTGGTGTAAAGAACTAGCGTGTGTGATGGCACAAAATGAAATGGTGCCTTGTACTTCTTCTCAGCTAAGATTTCATCTGTCGAACAAAGTTGTTTAACCATTGAAGTGTTCAACCGCATTCCCTCACTCATCTCAGATGCAATAATAAGACGTTTTCCTTTTAACTCTGCCATTTCAGGGCTAACATTTCGTCGGACACTCATGGTTAGAGCATCTGCCGATAATTTGCCTGAGTAGTTGCCCAGCACTCGTGCAATGGTATTCCAAAAGGTAGACTTGCCGTTTGCCCCACTGCCGTAAGCGATAATAAGGTGCTCTTGGTAAACCTTACCGATAGCAGCCATACCCACCACCATCTGAACGTAGTCGATTAGTTCTTGATTACCACAAAAGAAAGTTGCTAGAGTCTCTAGCCACAAGCCTTTTCCCTTATCGCTTGGCGAAGCTGTTGCCATCTTCGTGATATAGTCAGTTGAATCATGATCTTTTACACCAGCTAAGCCCTGGGATAAGTTAATGGTGGCTTTAGGAGTATTGAGCAACATTTCATTGTTATCAAACTCAGACACACTCATCCGAACCATGTGTTTAGCGGTTTTAACGATAGCTGAGAGATGGCGATAATCACGATATTTCATGACAAATTTATGGAAGTCAAATGCTTTCTTGTACTCCTTAAAGGCTGATAATTGACTTGGTCCATCAAGGGCTTTTTCAATGGCTTTAACCCCCTTAAAAATCAGTTCCTCTGAAATACCTGTTTGGATGAGCCGTTTTGTCTTATCCTCTAGGTTGGCATCTGCCACTGCTAGTTGCTCATCCAAGAAAACATGAACCTGTCGCATGGCCAATTGCTCATCCTCCACCCAGTGTTTCCCATTGAAAGCAAGATAGTCAGTCTCACGAGTAAAAGCAATTCGGTCTCCATATTCACGAGCTAACAGTCCTGCTTCACCAATATCGGTATAGTCATCAGGTCGCATGGCTTCTCGGTTATAGGCCTCAGGTGATACATAATCTTGTGACTGCTTAATGGTTCGATTGTAAAATCGCACAGCACTTCCCCAGATGGAATCTAACTCTGCTTTATCAAGTGGTGGTACACATTTCTGAGCCTGCTCATCAAAGCCATCTCTTGCTTCTTGCGTTACCCCTAAACGTTTGACAATCTTAGCTGCAAATACAGACATCGTTGAATTACGACTCCCTTGCTGGATTGGACCTCTTGGCGGAGTATAAAAATCTGCATCGAAATCTTCCTCGTCTTCAATAGAAACAACTTGAAACAAATCTTCATCAATAGTTAGCCATGAATCATGCCATATAACCTGCGCATTGGGATTTCCAAAGAAGAACCTTGCCGCATCTTTGGCATTATCATCAAAAAACTTGTATTGATTACAGAGTTCTTCCTTCATGGCTACGTAGACATCTTTATCAGTTACCTCATTGATTTGGAAGTAGATATGAAATTTAGGTCTTGGAACCTTTCCTGCCTTAGCCTGCATATGACTTCTACTGGTGACCAAGGCAAAATTGTAATCCGCAAAGATTTCTTTTAATCGCTCTACAGTTATCCACTCATCTGAATTTTCAGAATGGTCATTATCAATATCCATGACCAAAACGTCCGACTGGATGAAATTGGTATTTGAGCGTGTATTGTTTAAAAACAGCCCTGCCACATGGTCGAATTGCGCAACAGTTTGTAGCGATATTTCATCTGTAACAGTTACTTGATTGGGATAAACCGTGGTTGTCTGAACCCCAGTCTGTCCAGAATGAGATAAGGTAAATTGCATTATGCACCCTCCAAATGTAATTAATGATGTGTGGAGATTTTTCCCTCCTACCTTATTAGGTAGAACTACGGCTCATTTTTCCGCACCTTAATAAAATTTTTTTCAAAAAAAATAATCTTCCTTTATATAGCTAGAGGAAGATTATTTTCATGTTTACCAAATAAAAAAAATTTTATAAAAAAGCGGAAAATTACATCCTAGTATTACCTATATAGGTGTAAGGGATGAAAAACATCGATTCAAAAAATTTTTAATAAAAACCGGAATTTTTGTTCACATCTCTACCTAATAAGATAGGAGGTCACAAAATGACTCAAGAAATAACTGTGAATCACAATGATGAACTGGTCGATACACTTACCGCCATCAGCGTCATCTCAAAGCAACTCGCTCGTAAAATAAAGGAGGAAGAAATCAATGAGAAAAATGAAAGAACTGAATAGACTAATTCATGATATGGAAGAAACCGCAAAGTACTACCTTCGATTGGTGGATGAGTTCAAAAAACTCCTATCTACTGATGATGAAACAGTTCCTGAACCAATATCACCAAAATCTGAACCACGAAGGGAAATTCAATTGGAGGATGTCCGTGCAGTCCTTGCGACCAAAGCTAAAAACGGATTTAAGAATGAGGTTCGTGCACTTCTAAATGCTTACGGTGCTTCTTCTCTATCAGCTCTTGACCCTAAACACTTTGCGGCAGTCCTTGAAGAAGCTGGAGGGATTGGTAATGACTAACCACGCCATTCTATCTGCTTCTGCATCACATCGTTGGTTGAACTGCCCACCTTCCGTTCGGTTAACAGAAGATATACCAAATGAAACCTCTGAGTTTGCCCTTGAAGGTACTGATGCTCACGAGTTGTGTGCTTATCTAGTCGAGAATGCTTTAGGGAGGAATGCGCGTGATCCAACTGAGAATTTAGTATTTTATAACGATGAGATGCAGGAATGTGCAGAAGAATATTGCAACTATGTCATCGAGCAAGTTGAGAAAGCCAAAGGCTACTCTCGTGACCCTACAGTTCTTATCGAACAACGACTGGACTTTTCTAAGTGGGTACCTGAAGGCTTTGGAACTGGAGATTGCATCATCGTGGCAGACGGACTTCTTCAGGTAATTGACTACAAGCACGGGCTTGGTGTTCTAGTTGATGCAAACTACAACCCGCAAATGATGTGTTATGCCTTAGGTAGCATTGAAATGTTTGATGGTATATATGATTTCGATAAAGTTACCATGACCATCTTCCAACCACGAAAACATAACATTTCTACCTTTGAGATAGAAAAGACTGAGTTGCTTGAATGGGCGGAAAACGTACTCGCTCCAAAAGCTGAACTTGCTTTCAAAGGTGATGGGGACATGCAGTCTGGTAAACACTGCCAATTCTGTAAACTCAAGAATGTCTGTCGCAAACGTGCTGAGGATAATTTAGCTCTTGCCCAGATGGAGTTTGCGAATCCAGCCACCCTTGATAACGAGGACATTGCAGAGATTTTGCCTAAACTAGATTTGTTGATTTCATGGGCAAACGACATCAAAGCTTATGCATTAAATCAAGCAACAGATGGACATCCTATCCCAGGATATAAACTGGTTGAAGGTCGCTCTGTTCGTAAATTCTCAGATGAGTCAGCCGTGAGTCAAGCTGTGATGGATGCTGGCTATGACCCTTACGAAAAGAAACTCTTGACTATCACTGCCATGACCAAACTCCTCGGCAAGAAAACCTTTAACGACCTACTTGGTGGTCTCGTAATAAAACCAAGTGGTAAACCAACACTCGTTCCAATTGACGATAGCCGTCAAGAGATGAACCTAGCAAAACATGAATTTAAAGAGGATTAACTATATGACAACTAAAGTAATTACAGGACCAAACACTCGCTTCAGCTACTTAAATGCCAATGAGCCAAAGTCAATTAACGGTAGCACTCCCAAGTACAGTGCCTCACTCATCATCCCAAAAGAGGATACAATCACTATTAACAAAATCAAGTCTGCTATTGAACAAGCTTACAAAGAAGGTGAGTCAAAACTCAAAGGCAACGGTAAATCTGTACCTGCATTATCTACTCTGAAAACTCCACTTCGTGACGGTGATCTTGAACGCCCGGATGATGAAGCATACAAAAATGCTTACTTTGTAAATGCCAACTCTCCACACAAACCTGGGGTGGTTGACGGCAATCGTCAAGAAATCATTGATACTTCAGAATTGTACTCTGGTATCTACGGTCGTGCTTCTATTACCTTCTATGCTTTCAATTCTAATGGCAACAAAGGGATTGCTTGCGGTTTGAATAACTTGCAAAAATTGCGTGATGGTGAACCCCTCGGAGGACGCACTCGTGCTGAGGATGATTTTGCGACAGAAGAAGATGATGACTTTTTGAACTAGAAATGGAGAATTAGATTGATGATGTATACTATTTTAACTTGTACAATTATGGGACTCTGGGTGCTTATCGGACTATACTTCGGCTATATGACCATTAGAGATGACATTCGAAATGAAATGGAACGAAAGGCAAAGCTAAACAAAGAAAAACTTAGCCAAACACCGCTCAGTCGAAAAAACAAATAGAACTTTAGGTGGCAGTACTTCTGTCACCTTTTTCAGAAAGGACGTACTATGCCAATTAGAGAACTCAGCATTGACATCGAAACTTATTGTGAAATTGACTTACGAAAATCTGGTGTCTATCGCTATGCGGAGGATAACAGTTTTGAAATCCTTTTGTTTGCGGTATCTGTCGATAATGGACCAGTAACTGTTTACGACTTAACTAAGGAGAAGTTACCACAAGATATTCTTGAAGCTTTAGTAGACGATAGAGTCATCAAATGGGCATTCAACGCTTCATTTGAGCGAATTTGTCTATCAAACTGGCTCAAGAAATATCACCCCGAATTGTTATCAGATGAATTTTTATCTCCAGTTTCATGGAGATGTAGCATGATTTGGTCAGCCTATTTAGGATTTCCACTCTCCCTTGAGGGAGTTGGAACAGTCCTCAAACTCAAAGACCAAAAGATGAGAGAGGGTGCTGACCTCATTCGCTACTTCTGCGTACCTTGTAAGCCTACCAAGGTCAATGGGGGGAGACTCCGCAACTTTCCACATCACGCGCCTGACAAATGGTCCATCTTTATCAATTACAACAGACGTGATGTTGTGGTCGAATTGGCCATCAAGGAACGGCTTAAAAACTTCCCAGTACCTGATTTTGTTTGGGATGAGTACCTCCAGGATCAGATTATCAACGACCGAGGTATTGGCATAGATGTTGACTTTGTAAAAGCCGCAATCAAAATTGATGCAGAGAGCAAAGTTAAAATCCAAGAGGAACTAAAAGCATTAACAGGTCTTGAAAATCCCAACTCTGTTCTGCAGATGATTGGCTGGCTACGTGAACATGGAGTAACTACAGATTCTCTAGACAAAAAAGCTGTTAAAGAATTACTTAAAACGGTTGATGAAACAGCTGCACAAGTTCTTAAACTTCGTCAACAAGCTGCCAAATCAAGTGTGTCTAAATACCGGGCCATGATGAACTGTGTTTGTAAAGACGGTCGAGCAAGGGGAATGTTTCAATTCTATGGAGCAAACCGAACTGGTCGATGGGCTGGCCGTTTGGTACAACTTCAGAACTTACCACAGAACCATCTTCCTGACCTTGAGGAAGCTAGAGAACTTTTCAAAACTGGTGACCTAGAACCTACTGAACTCCTTTACGATACGCAAGATACTCTATCGCAACTTATTCGCACTGCTTTTATTCCAAGTAAGGGTAAGAAGTTCATCGTGTGTGACTTCTCTGCCATCGAGGCGCGTGTTCTGTCTCATCTTGCAGGAGAGACATGGCGGAGCAAGGTCTTTGAACAAGGTAAGGATATCTACTGTATGTCTGCGTCACAAATGTTCGGTGTGCCAGTTGAGAAACATGGTCAAAATGCAGACCTACGTCAAAAAGGGAAGATTGCGGAGCTTGCTTGTGGCTATGGTGGAGCAATTGGCGCACTTAAAGCCATGGGGGCGCTTGATATGGGACTATCAGAGGACGAACTCCAACCACTTGTTAACTCCTGGCGACAAGCAAATCCGAATATCGTTCTCTTATGGTGGGATGTAGACAGGGCGGTTAAAACTGCCGTAAAAGACTTAATTCCAACATCTGTTCATGACATTCAATTTGAAGTTAAAAGTGGCATTTTATTCATCACCCTTCCTTCTGGTCGTCAACTATCATATATCAAACCAAGAATTGGCGAGAACCAGTTCGGTGGAGAGTCAGTCACATATGAAGGAACTGGGACTGCTAAACGTTGGGAGCGCCTCGAAAGTTACGGACCAAAATTTGTGGAGAATATCGTCCAAGCTATCAGTAGAGACATACTTGCTTACTCTTTGAAGCAACTAAAAGAGTTTAAAATTGTAGGACATGTACACGATGAAGTTATTATAGAATGCCCGATGGAACAAAAACTTGATGAAATTGCATCGTTGATGGGAATTGCACCAGACTGGATGTCTGATATTAACCTTCGTTCCGACGGATACGAATGCTTATTCTATCAGAAAGATTAGTAAAAAATCGCCACCTCAAAATGAGATGGCGATTTCAATTATTGATTTAGTTCGTTATATACCTCCTTTGCGAGTGCATGTGCTTTCTTGATTGCATCATAACCTTGGGTCTTTTTCAGACCAAGTTTTTCAATGATCTCTTGTTTGCTAATTGTGACATCTTTGTAGATTAGCTTTAGGATTTTACCGTACTTTTCATTACGTTGATAAACAACATCAATCAATTCTTCTAGTGTTTCAATAAGCATCAGTTTCTCCTCGTGAGAAGGGATTCCAGTTGGATCGTATCCAAATTTCTCATCATTATCCCTCTTCTCGAACATCTCATCTAAAGATAAATCATCATGCTTTCCTTTAGAATGACGGCTCAAGTATTCATTAGTATCCATGTTAAATACACGAAGGGCATTCGCAAACTCTGCTCGCTCAACGGGTACAAATCCAACAAGAATTCGTTTTCCATAGATATTAAATGTTTTGAGGTTGTCTCGATTAACATCCTTATTAACTAGCATAGCTTTATCCCTAATAACGAATGGTACTAGTACTTGTGAGTCAGTAGGTTCTACACCATTAAATGGCTTTTCACTTTTATAGCGATCTAGAGTATATTTTGAATTACTATTTTGTTCATTAATTGACATGTCTTGTCACCTTTTCCTTCGTTCACAAAGGAATTGGACATGCCAAAAGAACTATTTAATTTTGTTTCTGACCACATCAGCAGTTCCTTTGCTAAATCATGGTCAGTCGACTTCACAGACTGAACTGCAATTCTCAACTTCCACCTTTGAAGTCAGAGGCCGTGATCAAGGGCAAGGTTTCTATTGAGGGGATTCGTAATCTTTTAATTATTACAAGTAAAGTATATAGCTTTTGAACGAAACTCTACAGTTCATAAATTGAACGATTTCTAAATCAAGAAACCCTTCAAAGTTAGATTTTTTTAGTGAAAAATATTACTATTTCTTTTTAAATCACTGAATTAAAGGCAAAAAAATACCGCTCAAAATTTGAGCGGTTCATTAAAAAATTATTTTCCTAAGAACTCTGGTAATCCTAGACTCTTGGCTAATTCGTTACATTCAAAAGCACCTAAATGATAATAATTTCTAAGTACCATTTTATATCCAGTATGGTAGAGTACATCATTTCTAAAGTTGGTACCACTCTTATCAATTAGGTCAAAACTTAAATCTGGGAATAGTTTCATTCCCAATGTTAAAGCCATCAACTTTTCTAGACTATGTGCTGCATCTGATTTTGTTTCCAATCTCCTTATTGTAGAAACACTTATCAGACTTACTTCCTCTAATTTCTCCTGAGTAATATTTTTCCTCTCTCTATGATAAACCAATGTTTTTGGAAATGAGCGAGGAAGCTCATCCAATATAGATTGTAATTCTTGGAAAATTTTACCATTTTTTATTTCAGCATTATTTCCAACAACATTAAGGTAATCAGAAAAATCAACGATTATTTCGGTAGTTATTTTTCCCCTGTACATTATGTAGTCATTAAAACTAGTAATTGAAATAGACTTTTTATTATCATACTTATAGCTTAAATCAAAGACAAGACAACACTCATCCATGTGTTGATATGCATAATCCGTCATTTCATATTTTCCAAATTCAACCATAGTTACATACTTGGAATTATTCAAACAGAAATGTGAATCAACATAGACATACCTGTTACTATCCATCAATTCTCGAAAATGTTCATTAGTCCAATTAAGCATACATGCATTAGCAAATGAAATAGTAAAACTTTGATTTGAAGACATAGCTCTTAACTCACAAGAATAGCTTCTTAGATATTGATCCCCAACAAAATTATATATTCCCTCAAATTCATGGTAACCTAGTTGTTGAAGCCTAATTTTTGCTGCAAGACGTGAGACTTGGAAAAACGATGCTAAGTCATCGATAATCTGTTCAAACATTTCAATTCTTTGATCTGAAGTATATTTTAAAGAATAATTTGTTATTAGCTCATTAACCTTTTGTTTTGTGGTTTTCTTAGGCATTAATAGACGAGGGGCAATACTATTTGCATGCCACTCCATCCAATCATCCTGAGTCCAATTTGTAGATTCAATTTTAGAATTGTCTACGAAAATATTCTTTCCATCAGTGTGTGTTAGCATTCTAAACTCTTGATAGTCTTTATGAAGTAACCAGTGGACTACTTCATGAACAACTGTATTGTTATAACTCCCTTGATTACGAAAATCTTTTACAGTTGGGTCAACTACAATTGTTCCCTTAGGGACAAGTAATGATTTGGGCTGATTCGTCTCATCAAAGACGTCTATCGTAGTTTCCTTAAACACAATTTCTCCAAAAACTGATTGGTCAGGGGATACTTTTGCCTCGATTAAATTTACCCCAATTGATTCAAGCAACAACGATATATTCAAAGACATTGGGGTTTCTAAAACTTCAGGTTGATGGATTCTTAGGATTTGATTAGCAATACTATCAAATTTTTTTGATTCAATTATTGGTACAAATTCAGCAGTATATTCAGAATCTGGAATTTGTTTATTATCTGAAAAAAATACATCCTCAATTCTGAAATTTTTAAATCCAGAATCTAAAACATAAGAAATAGATATATTAAACCAAACCTCTCCACCTTCAGTTTCGTACCCATAGTGATTCTTTCCTTTCACCTCAACAAAAGCAACCACCTGAAGAAAGGATATTAATCCTGTTTCCGTCCTTTGCGTTGATAGAATTCTGCGAACCTCAAAATCATCTAGAGAAATAAAATTGATTTCATTTAAATCACACTTTGACACTTTAATTTGACTACGGTTACGAATTATGAATCCTTTGACAGATGAAAAAAATTCATTATAAAAAGTAGATTCAATAACTTTTTCGATTTTTTGTACCATAGAAATACCTCGTATAATTTATAATTTAATTATAACATTTTGGCTAGGTATTTTTTCCACATAATATGTTTTATTGAAACAGATACATAAAAAAGCTGAGGAAATCCCCAGCTTTTATCAATAAATGTATTAATCTCCCTTCGATGAGATAGGACGATAAAATTCTACGTAGTATTTCACTCCCAGCCTGACCTAATCTTTTTACTCAGATTTATCTTCATCAAATTTATTTTTTAATTTTTCCAACAAATCTAAATCAAGTGAATCATTCAAATAGTTATAAAAAATACTCGCCGCATTTAACTTGGCAACATAAATAGATGAAAGACCTAAAGAATTCAACATATGCATATCAACTTTAGCAAAATCATAAACTGATTCATTTTCTGTAGGCATTAAAAAATAATTAACTATTTGAAGATTATTTTTATCTGCGAATTCTCGATAAGCTAAAGCATATAAGAATTGTTTCGTGACATCACCGACACCTGGATTTCCAGCTACTGATTTTGTACTAAATCTTAGATTATAATATTTACCATCAAGAATAAGCAATCGTTTATTTACTACTGTGATAATATCAGGAATCAGAGTGTCAGTTTCAAAAACATCTTTATTATTTTGGGTCCACTGCGGCTTATCGATAATATTTTTGATTTTAGTATTTTTAGTATTTGCACCAGTTGGATCTAAATCTAAACCACCAATAGTTACATCAAGTTTATCGTTCAATACATTGGCACAAGCTTTTTCCCAAATTCCTTTAAATGAATTAGTCCCAAATAAACTTGCATATTCGTCTCGTTCAGCTTCATATTTTTGTGATACATAGCTAAATAAAGCTTTTAGAAGAAGTTGTTTACGAGTATTAAACTCTTGACTCAGTTCTGACTCTATCATATATAAAATAAAGTCAATATCACCTAGGTCAGTCAATTCCTCATCTGTAAAGTTAGTCAATGTCAAATCTAATAAATCAAGAAGACCATTTAATTCTAATGTTTCTGAAATACGACTAAGCACAACCTCGTGAAGTTTCTTTATGAAATTATCGTCTTCAACAACACTTCGCCTATTGAAATAATCAATATAAACAGGTCTGTTATCTGAGAAAAAGGCAAAACTATCATTTACCGTTTTATCCCAAAGAATCTCTCCATTACCATTCATTTCAACTATACTATGCTGATTTGAATATAAACCATTTTGGAAATAGTCCTCTAGCAAGAATAAACTAACTGACAAATCTCCATAGGCTACTGATTCATCTATATCGTTCAGACTATAAATTGCTTGTTCTCTGGTGCTTTTAGAGTATTTTTCAATAACTTTTATAATCTGCTTAAACTCAGCAGTCTGCTTTTCAGTAGGTTTCTCTTTTGGATTTACTTCAATATATTTAGGAAAAGAATACAAGATGTATGATTTTACAATAATTAAACCAACAAATTTGAATTTATATAAAAATTCAGTAGAATTAGGGTCTATTTCTACCACATCAGCTATATCATCATCAATATCAGATAAATCTGCTTTAGAAAGTTCAAAACCCTTCGGAGTCCTTACTTTAGAAATAACATTCACTCGCTTTAAACGAGTTAAAATATCTGTAACCTCTTCTTCTTTGGCTATTTCATTTGGAAAGAGAAGACTAGCAAATTCCTCAAAGCTATAACCAAATTCTTCTCTACAATAGATAACTTTCATTATTCTTTACCATATTTAGATGGATCATAAGAATGTAACAACAAATTCTTTTCTTGGAAAATATCAAATAAGGATTCAATATTAGTCACAAGTTGCCCATTAGAGTCAAAATTTGAATCAAATTTAGAACAAATTTGAGAATATCTAGTTAAACCAGTAGCAAAGAGTTGACCTCTTCGTTGTTTTGCAGCATCATCGAATAAATACATGATGACTTTATTTTTAAATACTCTGTTAAAAGTCTTGCCATCCATAATGTAACTATCATTTGGAGCAATACTCTTCGGATTAACAAAGAAAGGACCCAACAATTTATCTTCATTAATTTTGAATTTATCAGTTGATAGCAATTCGTTGATTGACTTACGTAATTGATTCCAATTCAAATCATAGTCAGTTGAATAAGGAGAAACTTTTTCATCATTATCATCAATTCCAAAATATTCAAAATCCCAACGTCTCTTAAATGCAGTATCCATAGGAAAAACTCCTTGGTCTGCACTATTCATAGAAGACCAGATAAACAAATTATCAGGAAGTTTGATTTCAGTTAATGAACTAGGTTCAAGTATTACACCATTGTCTCTAAACTCTTTAATGATATATTTCTTCATATCTTCAGATAAATTAATAGCATACTCACTAATCCCATTACCCCTATCTAAGAGTTGGAATACCTCTCCGAATACCGCTGAAACATTAGCCCTATTTATTTCCTCTACAATTAATAAATAAGGATTTTCAGATTCTGAATTTAGCAATGCCTTAACTAAAATGCGCATGAAAGGTCCTGGAACATATTCGTATGTGATTTTTTCATCATCGATAGGTACAGGTTTATAGGTTCCAACGAATTGACTATAAGAATAATCTGGATGGAATGTTACACGTTCATATTCACCACCATTAGCTAGCAATTCTTTTCTTTGTTTCTCTAATTCATAACTTTTACCAGTACCTGGTGCACCAAAGAAAATTCTATTATAACTATATTTACCTTTTTCCCTACAATTTGAATTTATTTTGATGTCCAAATCAAAAATAGTCAACAAATTTTCATCTTGATTAACTACTTTATCATTAACGTCTTCTTTAGTACTAGAATTGGCTAAATACCAAAAGAAATCTGTTGGAATATTAGATAATTGTGATAATTGTGATATTTGAAAATTTAATTTTAATTCAGAGCTCTCTGGAATAATTTTAAAGGCATCTAAAATTTCAATTTTATTATCATTGCTAAGCTGAGAAACGAAGATTTCTGGGTATAGAATATGAAAATATTTTTTTACCCAAATTCTTTCATTAAAAAAGTTAACTGCATGACCATCCATAAAATTCCATAAATCTTCATACTCATTAAGATTTGAAACTCCATTATTGGAATCTATATAATTACAAACGTTCTGTACAAAGCTAACAAAATCATCCTTATTCCAATTAACAGGTGTGGTATTACTCTGCTTAGCACTACCAAAAATATTATAGTCAGGATTATCACTCAGATTATATGCTAAAGAATCTTCTTCTTTCTTTCCAAATAGCTTAGAACTAGAAAAATTACTTAGTTTATCTACAGAAAACTTAGCCAAAAAATTTGTACGAGTATCACTTAGTTTAGAATTAAACTCAGCAAAATCATTGCTATAATCTTTATGAACTACATATTGTAAATATTTAGCTACTGCTGAGAGGCTGTCAATCAGATAATGATCATCTGAAATTATAACTGGATTTTTACGATTTCTTATTAATGAGTTCAATCCGTCATATTCCGAATCTCCTGGCTGAATAATTTCAACTAAATTATCTCTATCAGAAATTTTTAAAATATCATCAGCATTAAATGCTTTGACATTATCGGTTACAAATTTCGAAAGTGATTTACCACCCTGTTGAGCTGATGCGAATCGAAAAGAATTCGCATTTCCATTAGCTTGAGAAATTCTAAAGCTTTCAGACTGCCCATTTGGAGCTGTCAACCTAGTTATAACTGATGCACCTTGAGTGCTAGAATCACCACCAAAAAAATTTTCAAACGCATCTAAAGTCGTTTCAATTTGTTTCTTAGTATCATTATTAGTTAATTTTCGTAGATATACTTTCACAAAAATAGCCCCTTTTTAAATATTATTTTTGAGAATAAAATTTATCCAGTGTTTTATTGCATTCTTTAGCGATAGCCTGAGCCAACAGTGGAGGCACAGCATTTCCCACGTGCTCACATCTTTTACTATGAGTTCCAAAGAATTTATAGTTGTTAGGGAACCCTGTAATCGCAGCTGCTTCACGGACTGTAATTGAACGATGTTCCTTTGGATGAACTGGAAAATTGCTATGGCCTGGAACCAATGTAGGACTTGGCTTATCTCCAGCCAATCGCATAGTACTACCTCTTGAATAAAACTTACTAATTTTAAGTTCTTCCGGTAATTTATCAATATGTTTAGCTATTGATTCTCCTTCAGGTATATACTTGAATCGTTCAACTGTTTTAGCGGCATGTGACATAGGAACATTATCAATATCTTCCTCGTTTGTATAGTCAATTGTTGCTAAAGCATCATTTACCGTTACTGGTTTATTTAAATTCAGATACTCTATAGGAAAATCTTTTTTCATCAAAGATTCGTCCATATGTGTTGGTTTTGGAAACTCAAACTCAAGATTCAAATCTTTTTTAGTAGCAACTATAATAACACGTTCACGTTTAGTAGCTGCACCGTACCAAGCTGAATTTAATATTCGGTACTCAACATCATAACCTAATTCATTGTATCGCTCTACAATATCATCCATTACTGAGACAAGATATCCCTCGGCCTCAAGAGTTTTTAATGTCTGTTCCTTACTCTTTCGTAATACATCTCCCTCATCAAGAACTTCTTGAGTTAACTCATCAGACTTACGGAGTTTAGCCTTTTTACCTTTATAGTTTTCTAGCTCTTTCCAAAGAACATCAACTCTTTCTTTAACAGAATCAGGAGTTGATTTACTTAAAACTTTTGCACTTAGAATACCTATAACATTTTCAATGATACTTATTTTAGGTCTAAACTCTTCAACAAGCTCTAACTGCTTGTGATAGAAATAATTACGTTCATCACTTGGAGATTTTTCACCTGCCAGACTAAAACCTTTACAAACTACACCACCAAATAATACATCTAGCTCACCCTGTTCAAGATTTAACTTTTCACGTAGTAGGCTCGGATTAATATCGATAATACTTGTATTATCCAACATGGTTCCTTCTAGCTCTAAGTTAGGGTTATTATATTCAAGAGTCTCTAAACATTCATCAACAAAATCATTCACATAGACAGAAACAAAGTTCTCCCTCATAAATCCAATATGGGACCCACCTGCCCCTACAAAAGTTTCAAATAACTTATAACCTGTATTCGCTTTTACCAAAATGTTTCTCCATCCTTTAATTTTACCAAAAAATTCTCTAATATTATAACACATATAACAAATTTCATGGTGAATAACGACATCCACGAAATTTCACTCACTAGTTTTACGTGATAGATTACATAATTTGTCTTAATAGCAACTTTTAAAATTTGAAACTAAAGTATACAAATTATAAAAAAACTGATATAATCATTCGTAAAGTTATAACTTTACATAGAGGTTTGTAGATATGTTCGCACACAATAGACTAAAAGTCAAGAGGATTGAAAAAAAAATAAGCCAAACTGACATTTCAGCTAAAATTGGTGTCAGTAAAATGGCTTATTCACTTTGGGAAAACGGAAAGACTAAGCCCAATCAAAAAAATTTAGTGGCACTTGCTGAAATATTAGAAGTTGATACCACCTACTTTGAGTCAGAGTACAATATCGTCAATAACTATCTTCAATTAACGACCTATAACCAACAAAAAGCTGAAGTGTATGTCGAAGAGCTACTGCAATCTCAACAATCTGATAAAGTAGTTCATCTTTATTCCGTTTCAGTCTTATCAGATGTTGCTCTTTCAGCTGGTCTAGGAGAAGGTTTCTTTGACGAGTTTGAAACTGAGACAGTCTACTCTGATGAGGAACAATACGGTTACGACATTGCTGCTTGGATTGAGGGAGACTCTATGGAGCCTGTCTATAAGAGTGGTGAAGTCGCACTAATTCGTTCAAACGGATTCGACTATGATGGAGCTGTCTATGCATTATCATGGAATGACTCTGTTTATATCAAAAAGCTCTACCGTGATGAGGATGGATTTAGAATGGTTTCCCTGAATAAGGACTATCCTGAGAAGTTCATCCCTTATGAGGATGAACCAAGAATTGTCGGTCTAGTTGTAGGACATTTTATGCCTGTCGAGGGAGTTTAGTCATGAAATTAAAAGATATTTTAGAACTTGGAACATATAGTTTCAATCCTGATTGTAAAGTTGAGATATTCAATATGGACAACTTTGAAGAACGACTAGAAAATGAAGGATTCGATGAAATTCTTATTCCTCAAAATGATGACGTAACAATCTATCCTTACGCATTTTTGATTGAAAATTCTATTTTAATTGCTATGACCGAGGAGGATGACAACACCAATGAATGTTAAAGAAATGATTTACATCAAAGACGAACGTATTATCTTCATCCCTGATAAATTTGAATATGACATCACTGACTACATCGGTGAACTTATCGAAGAGCTAGAAAAACTTAAAAGGAGATAATCCTATGGGCTATATCGACTATTCTATTGAACCTCAAAGTGACATAGCCTTCCTCGATATGAAGTCCTTCTACGCTTCGGTAGAATGTGTGGATAGAGGTTTGCATCCGCTCTACACATCACTGTGTGTCATGAGCCGTGCAGACAACTCGGCAGGATTGATTCTCGCTTCTTCTCCTATGTTTAAGAAAGTCTTCGGAAAAGCAAATGTAGGTCGTTCCTACGACTTGCCATTTGACATAAACACTCGAAAATTCAGCTATCAAAATGCATGGAAACAGGGAATTGAGGTAACACCAAAGTATAAATCGTTTATTGAACACTGGGCAAAGCGTACACTCATCGTTCCTCCTCGAATGGACAGATATATTGAGAAGAATCTAGAGATTCAGCATATCTTTCAAGACTATGCTGCTCCTGATGATATTCTGCCATATTCGATAGATGAAGGCTTTATTGACCTGACAAGCTCACTTTCTTATTTTATTTCTGATAAGTCAATGTCAAGGAAAGTTAAGTTAGATAATGTTTCGGCTATGATTCAAAGAGATATTTACCGTAAAACAGGTATTATCTCAACTGTTGGAATGAGCAATTCCAATCCTCTTCTAGCTAAACTAGCTCTAGATAATGAAGCTAAGAAAACTGCTACAATGAGAGCTAACTGGTCATACGAAGATGTAGAAACCAAGGTATGGGCCATTCCAAAATTAACAGACTTTTGGGGGATTGGTAGTAAAACCGAGATTCATTTACACAAACTTGGTATTCATTCAATCAAAGAACTGGCCAATTTCAATCCTGATATTCTCAAAAAAGAATTCGGTAAAGTCGGTGTTCAACTTTGGTTTCACGCCAATGGAGTTGATGAAAGCAATGTCCATGAACCCTATAAACCAAAATCACGAGGATTGGGTAACTCACAAGTACTCCCTCGAGATTATAGAACCCAAAGAGAAATTGAAATCGTATTAGCTGAAATGGCTGATCAAGTTGCTAATCGTCTTCGCTCGGCACATAAAAAAGCTACTGTCGTTTCTATTCATATTGGCTATTCTAGAACTGAGATGAAAAAATCAATTAATGCTCAGAAAAAAATTGACCCAGCAAATCTTCCAAAAACAATGGTTGGTCATGTACTTGAATTATTCCGAAAGAAATACACCTCTGGTGCAGTGAGGCAAATCGGTGTGTCTTATGGTGGCTTTGTAGATGAAAACTTTACTCTACTGTCACTTTTTGATGATGTAGAACAAATTGAAAAAGAAAATAGACTTCAGACAGCAATTGATGTTGTCAGAGAACAGTTTGGCTTTTTAGCTATTCAAAAAGGAACCGTCCTAACCGAAGGTTCCAGAAATATTGAACGTAGTAAACTTATCGGCGGTCATTCCGCTGGTGGATTGGAGGGATTAAAATGATTGATCGTTCATACTTGCCATTTCAGTCAGCAAGAGAGTACCAGGATACTAAGATGCAAAAATGGATGGGCTTTTTCCTATCTGAGCATACATCAGCACTCACTGACGATGCAAACAAAGTAACGTATATGTCAGATTTGTCACTGGAGAAGAAATTATTACTCCTCAGTCAGGTGTATGCTGGGCAACTGAACACGCGCATTCATGTTGTTAAAAAAAACAATCGAGTTTCCTATACTGGAACAATACCAAGTCTGACCAAAGATTTCATTTTGATAAAAACTACAACAGGTCACATTAATTTGAAATTGAAAGACATTGTTAGTATTGAACTTGTAGAGGAGGTGCTCTATGAATCAGCTTGAATTTCAGCGTAATCACCTGCAAATGGACTATTACAGCGAGAGCTACCAAGATTTTGAACGTGACTTCTACCGCTACTCCAACATGAATATTCCATTGACCTTCCTGACCGATGATATCCTCAAAACAATGGCGACTTCACGTAAGAATTACTTTGTCCTCAATAAGGAAAAGTCCAGAGATAACCGCGATCACTTCTTCATATTTGAAGTAAGAACCTTAGAAGAGAATCCACTAATCTATCATTATACATATAAGAAAACTACAACATATTTAGCAGAAAAATAGGAGCAGTTCGATTTACTGTTCCTATTTTTAATCTTCATAAAATCTCAAGTCTTTATACTCTTTAACAATGGAGTCGCCAGCCAGAACAGACTATACTGACCAGCGACTACCTAAAATTTAATGTTTCAGCTTAATTTTCTTATCTCTAATTTCATAAACTACATCAGCTACATTTTCGAGTAATCGTTTATCGTGGGTGATAAACACGATAGTTCCGGTGTACTCCTTCATTAGTATTTCCAAAGCCTCTAAACTTGGTATGTCAAGGAAGTTACTGGGTTCATCCATTATTAGGATGTTATATCTACCCATGAGCATTTTAGCAAGCAACAATTTTATAATTTCTCCACCGCTTAAAACAGATAAGCTTTTTCCAATATCGTTCTGTTTGAACCCCATAGATGCTAGCACAGAACGAATTTCTGATATATTGTAATCACAATCCTTCTGCATAAACTCCATAACATTCTGATTACTGTTGTACTTGTAACCATTCTGTGCAAAGTAACCTATTTTTGCCTTAGGTGAAATAGAAATTCCTTCTTCATGGTTTAAGATCATTTGGATTAAAGTTGTTTTTCCGGTTCCATTACCACCCGTTAATGCCACTTTTGCTCCTAGCGGAATTTGAAAAGATGCATTTTCAAACAGTGCCTTATCCCCAAATACTTTATTAATTTCCGCACCGACTATAGGGTATGGATTATGGAGCTCCAATGCTTTACTTTGCCTGAAACGAATTCTGCGAATGCCTTCCGGAGCTTCTACTTTTCCTAATGCCGCAATCCTGTTCTCTAGGGATTTAGCGGCATTATGCATCTTTTTTTCCTTACTTCCTATTGATTTTTGATGAGCTAAACGCCCTCCGCCTTCAGTACTTTTTTTCTTTGAAGAACCTTTTGCCTTCTGTTCTATTTTACGAGCCTGTTTTCGCTTTTCCTCCGCAGCCCTTTCCAATCGAGCACGTTCCGCAATAAATTGTTCGTATTCTGCAGCTTGTCTCTTACGTTCTTCCTCTTTCTGACGAAGATAATCAGAATAGTTTCCCCAATACTCAGTGATTTTGCCATCTTTCAGTTCCCATATTTTATCTACTATTTCATCAAGAAAATAGCGGTCATGGCTAATAACTAACAGTGCACCTGTAAAATATTTTAGCTGTCCTATTAGAAAATCAATTCCTTCACGGTCTAAATGGCTCGTAGGTTCATCCGCTAAAATACCATGAACCTGTGCCGATAAGGCCTGTGCTATTTTAAGCCTTGTTTCTTCACCACCGCTCATGGTCTGTATATTTAATTGCTCAACACCTAGCTTGCCTACAAGCGCAAAATCTTTTTCCTCCTGCAGAGTTACTTCGTCCAACTGGGGAATATAGGCAAGTTCACCCAGATGATTCATTTTACATCCTGGGGGAATTAATTCTCCTAAAAGTACCTTGAATAATGTGCTTTTTCCTGCACCATTTGCTCCTACTAAACCAATACGGTCATAATCATATACTTCTAATTCATTTATATCTAAAACATCGTGTCCTTTGAATTCCACACGAATGTCTTTTGCTTTTAATATTAATTCCATAACATTTCCTCCTGTCTATAATCGCATGCTTTCATTTGCTTGTACGCAGGAAAAACCCTGCGATTTTAGCAGGAAGAATTACATGAAAATAAGATACATAAATATCCCTCCAATATTGTTTATTTTAAATCTAATTTTCTAATCTCATTTATCATTGGGCAAACTATTGCAATGCAAATAATTAAAATACCTGATAGTAAAAACCAATGATTTACACCGATTCTATCAGCAAAGAGTGCAGAAAGAATTAATCCAATTGGCATAGCAAGAGACATGATACTTCCAGTTAAAGAAAATACACGTCCTAAATATTCAGGCTTAATTTTCTCCTGAAAAAGAGCTGTTTGCACACCGCTGTAAAACGGAACAGAAAGCCCCATTATTGCACAGCAGACTACAAAAATGAAAAATCCACTTTGGGGAAGTAATCCTGAAATGGTTAAGCTTATCCCCATCATAAAAATGGATGCCGTTATTAATAAGATTCGCTTTTGGTAATTCCCAAATAACCCTAATAATAGACCCCCTATCAACATTCCAGATGCAAAGGAAATTTCCGTAATAGAAATATGCACAGGTGTTCCATTAAAGTAATCCATGCTAATTAAAGGGAATAGTGCATTAATTGGCATATAAACAAACATATATAATGTTCCAACGAGTAATAAAGCAAATAATCCTTTATTTTGCCGTAGTACAGCCATTCCTTCTTTCATTTCTCTTATGAAATTTGGGTCCAAACTTTGCACGCGATCACCCAGCTTAGGAATACGTACAATTGCTACCGTAATAGATGCAATCACAGCACCCAATACATCGATGGCAATAATAGCATTTAGTTCCCAAACGGAGTATAAGAGTGCTGCAACCGCCGGACTAACAATATAGCTTATAGACTGCAAAGACTGACTATAGCCTGCACATTTCGTAAGCTGTTCTTCTGGTACTAAAAGTGGCGTAACCGCATTGAGAGCCGGGGTGTGAAAAGCTGTTCCAATGCTACGGATAAACAATACTATCATAACCATCCAGACAGGTAGCTCCATATAGAATGCAACAATAGTAAGCACCGAACCAGCTGCTGCGATAATTAAATCAGCACCAATCATTATCTTCTTCCTATCATGACGATCCACTAGCACACCAATTGCAGGTCCAAAGACCGCATAGGGTAAAAAACCTAATAGTGAAGCCATAGACAAGACCATCGCGGATCCAGTTTTTTCTGTAAGGTAAAAAATAATCGCCATTTGCAAGATGGCACTAGTGATTAATGATACTGCTTGCCCTGCCCATATTGTATAAAACTTAAGTTTCCAATTGTTGTATTTTTCCATTTATATTATCTCCTGCATATTATTTTGCTTAAATTTCTATTTTGAATAGCATTATAGGCAATAAAAAAATTCAGGCCTAAATCCACAATGTGGCTTTTGGTCTGCATACATACAATTTGGAAACATTCATATTAAAGACATAGTTAAATAAAGGTATAGTTAAATAAAGGTATAGTTAAATAACCAATATCCTCACCGTAACTAATGAATGCTCAATATCGTATAAATAAGCACAACAAAAAAGCCTATCATCGGGTATAGATTCTGCTTTTTTTATTGCCAGCTTATCTTAAACGCATTGAGGCTGTCATAGTTTCGGTTCCTCCTACATCTTTGTTTATATCAATTTATAGTATAACACAACAAGATGATATGTTCAATATAAAAGTTATGGAATGAGTCTCATACTTCCAATTCGATGCCAGATTTAAAGGATATGACGAAGTGTTCTTCATAGACTGTAACGCTCTGGATTATCTTCCTTAGTAGCAAGCGATTAGCTTTCACAAAATCTTCTGTTTGTAGTTTTAAAAATTCATCAGGATTTTCTAACTCAACCTCAAAATATTTCATTTTACATTCCCTCATTTCATTTATTGATAAATTGAGTTTACAAAAAAGAGTGGACAATTTTTGTCTACTCTTAACCTTTAAAATAGTTTTTTTTAATCGATTTGAAGTCGCCTAAATTATTACTTATTCGGTAAAATGAAGTATTGCTTTCAACAGATTTCCTTCAACTACACTTCACTTGATTCAAACAAGGTGGGTACATTTCTATTCCCACAAACTCCTTGTCAATGGAAACAAACACGTACCCACAGGGTAAATGGAAATAGAAACTGATAATTTCTAGCTATCACTTCTACTCATTCCAAAAATTTTCTCACTCTGATACTTACCCACCATAAAGCAAAAAGCCTTGCAATCAAGGCTTTCATTATCCCTTTCGTTCCAAGGTATCTAGGCTTTTACGAGCAGAGCAACACACTCGATGTGATGCGTATTCGGAAAAAGATCCACCGGCCGTACCTTAGTCAGTTTATACCCCAATTCCTCATAAAGCTTAATATCACGCGCCATGGTAGCGACGTTACATGATATATAGACAATTTTCTCAGGCTCTACAGAGCTACTTGCCTTGATAAAGCTCTCAGTCAAACCTTTTCTTGGCGGATCGACAAAAATCACCGTTGGCTTAATTCCGTCAGATACCCATTGTTGCATAGCAGACTCCGCACTATCGCAGACATAAGTCACATTGTCAATTCCATTTCGAACAGCATTCTTCTGACTGTCAAGGACAGCCTTCTCAACGACTTCCACACCATAAATATGCTTGACCTGTTTGGCAAAGGACAGTCCAATGGTTCCAATTCCAGAATAGGCATCAATTACGACATCATCTGCTGACAAATCTGCAAAATCGATAGCTGTCTGATAGAGTTTTTCGGCCATTTCTGTATTGACTTGATAGAAAGACGGTGCAGAAATCTCAAATTCATTGTCCAACATGCTGTCTACAATGGTTTCACTGCCATGCAAAAGACAGAATTCTTGACCAAATATCGCATTGGTATTCTGATCATTGATGTTCTGAATAATAGAAACTAGATTTGGAAACTGACTTATCAACCGTTCAATCAAGGTTTCAACACGGAAAATTTTTGGTCGAGTTGTAACCAAAATCAACATCAATTGGCCTGAATAATGACCACGACGAACAACAATATTTCGAACAAGTCCTGTCTGTTCCTTTTCATCGTAAGGCTTCAAATCCAATTTCCGTAAGAGATCACGAGTAGACAAAATCAAGCTATCAATTTCCTTATCTTGAATATAAAAATCTTCAATCGGTACTAAATCATGCGAATTTTTACGGAAAAAGCCCGTTTCCAACTGACCATTGACACGGCGAACAGGAACCGCTGCCTTATTACGATAGGCAAGAGGACTATCCATACCGAGAGTACTTTCGACTACAATTTCTGAAATGCCCGCAATTTTGCGCAGACTATTTTCAACTTGCTTTTTCTTAAATTTAAGCTGGGCTGGGTAGTTCAAATGCCCCAGGTCTGCAATACCCGTTCTTAGATAGGTCAAATCTAGGTCTTGGTTGCGGTCTGGTGAGTAGCTCTGCCATTCTTCCACCTTACCAAAACCAATATTTTTCTTAAGCTTCAAAACACGCATAGACACTTTCTCACCTGGCAGTGCATTGTCCACAAAAAAGACAAAACCATCCAACTTGGCAACCCCCTGCCCCTCATGAGTTAGGTCTACAATTTCTACTTCAACAACATCATTTTTCTTTAACATAGTACTACTTTCTATTTTGGACACTAAAAAAGTGACCGAAGTCACTCTCTAGTATATCACATTTTTTATCGTAAGCCCAAATCAGTTAAGCGCTGTTGGTACTTTTCAAAATCAACTCGCAGGGCCATGCCACCATACATATCATAATCGTCAATCCAATCCCCATTTTCAGGAATGGTGATGCGTTCGATGCCATTAGCTGCATCCATAACAACTCCCGGTCCATGAAAGAGCATGAAGGCCTGGGGAACTGTTGTTGGGGTCATCGCCACTACTTTACCAAGTGCTTCAGCACCTGAAAAGAGCTTCATAGGATTTTTAGCCTGGGTCATGACAGCCGACAAGACTTGTTGCTGACGCTTGGTACGACCGAAATCCCCCTCATCATCTGAACGATAACGCGCGTAGTTAAGCAAGGTTTTACCATCCATTTGTTGAACACCAACCTGAATGGTTTGATATGGGGGTGCATTTTCCTCCAATTGCAAATCATTTGGCACTTCCACCGAGCTAACCGTTTCTCCATCTATGGTTGAAAATTGTGCATCAATAGTCACACCCTCTGGAAAGAGTGTATCAATTGTTGTCGCAAAAGTCGCAAAATCAACCATAGCATAATAGTCAATATCAATATCAAAATTGTTTTTCAAAGCCTTACGAACTTCTTCAGCTCCCTGCTGATTATCCTGCACTCCAAGGGTATAGGCGGTATTCAATTTATACTCATAACCCTCAATATCGACCAAGGTATCCCGCATAAAACTAACCAGTTTGACCTTATTATCTGCATTATTGATATTTAAGACCATAATGGTATCTGTCCGTATTTCGTCCGTGCTTTCACCTGCACGTCCATCCGTACCCAAAATCAAAATATTGGTACCATTAGCAG
This sequence comes from Streptococcus sp. 32226D021BW, assembly GCF_053545015.1. Classification (NCBI taxonomy): domain Bacteria; kingdom Bacillati; phylum Bacillota; class Bacilli; order Lactobacillales; family Streptococcaceae; genus Streptococcus; species Streptococcus sp. 32226D021BW. The sequence goes on from NZ_JBPPVC010000005.1 coordinate 74,740, forward strand.
AACTGACCCCGTTAAATACTTCAGCAGTAGGCTGCTCACTCACACTATTCAGGCCCTTAATGAAACTAAAGCCCAAAGCAAAAACAAATAATAAAAGGACTACGGCTAGGAGCCTGAAAATCCGCTTTACTCCCCATTTCTTTTTTTTCTTTGGTTTCAGTGGCATTTTAGGGACATAGTCCACTAATTCTGCTCTCTCACTAATCTGCTTTTTTCTTCTACTTCTTCTGGACCTAGTATCCGGATAGGCTGGAAGAAGGTCATCATCTGCCTTAGCAACTTCCTCAGACCAGTCATCACCTACAAAGTCCTCAGAAAACACAGGACTTTCATCATTCACTTGCTTTTTCGGTATCCCATGTCGAATACGGAGTTCCTTCTTGTAAAGAAGATAATCCAACTCCTGTCGCTCTCTATCATTTAAATAATGAATATTTTTCTGTAAATAATCCAACCGCAACTCTTCATGATGGGTTAAGATTCCTTTGTTTTTCGTCATACGTTCATCTTTATCCTAACTAGCTAGGTACACTTGATAATTACCTAGTATTTTACATGATATTCCCAAACTCGTCAATTCTTCAAGGGAGTAGGACAATAGGTCCTCAGATTGATTTTCAAGGTCCAGTATAAAAAAATACTCTCCCAAGGCTGTTTTTAAGGGCCTACTTTCAATTTTTGTCAGACTAATTCCTCTCCAAGAAAAAACTGACATAGCTTTATATAAAGCTCCTGGTAAATTATCAGGCAAAGTCAAGGCCAAACTAACCTTTTTAGTCACTTTCTGAAGGCCAATCTCTGGAATTTCATTCCCCAAAATCCAAAATCGTGTAAAATTCTCACTCATTTCCTGAATATCCTTGGCAATGACTTGCAAGCTATATTCCTCAGCAGCAGCCAGTGGGGCAATGGCCGCAAAAGGCTGGTCTGGATGCTCAGCCACATACCGAGCTGCATAGGCAGTACTAGCTGTCACTTCAATCCGAGCATTTGGAAAATGTTCAAGTAGGTATTTCTTCCCTTGTGCAATAGCCTGGGGATGAGAATAAATGACCTCAATTTCCTTATGAGGTGCTGTCGCTAGTAATTGCTGGGCAATAGGCTGAACAATTTCGGCTACTGCATGAATTTCCGCCTGATGAAATAGGTAATCAATAGTCTCGTGGACACTACCCTCAATAGAGTTTTCAACTGGAATAACAGAATAGACAACCTGCCCTGTTTCATAGGCTTTAATCACTTCTGTTATAGTTCCAAATGCCTGCAAATCAGCATTCGGAAAGGCCTGTTGCGCAACCTGATGCGTAAAGGACCCTCGTGGTCCTAAATATGCTACTTGCATAGAATCTTCCTTGCTACTTGTTCTGGAGTAAGTTGGTCTGTATTGATAATGGTAGCTGCCAATCCTTGATAAAGGGCCATGCGTTCTTGATAGATAGTTTCAAATTCTTCCTTGCTATTCTGCAAAAAAAGCGGGCGGTGTGATTGACTATCCTGGCTAATTCGCTCGTAGGCAACCTCAAATGAAGCTGTCAAAAGAACATTATTAGCCTTATTTTCTAATAATAACTGACGATTGAACTCTGATTTGACCACACCGCCACCAGTCGATACAAGACAGTCAGCAGGCAAAGCCAATAATTCTTTCAAGACTTCCGTTTCAACTTTACGAAAAGCAGCTTCTCCTTCGAGCTTGAAATAATCAGCGATGGTCATGCCAATCCGTTCTTCAATAATTTGGTCCATATCGTAAACAGGGAGATCCAACAAACGTGCTGTGGTTGATTTTCCAACTCCCATAAATCCAAGTAAAACGATTGGCATCTCTTCTCCTAGTCTATCAAACTATTTAAGTGATCAAAGAAGGCTGGATAGCTAGTATTGATAGCCTCCGCTCTCTCTAACTCAACTTCTCCATCCTGAGCCAAAAGGGCCGCAATGGCCGTCATCATACCAATACGATGGTCACCGAAGGTGGTAACAGTCGCACCATGCAAGGCAGTCGGACCATGAATAATCATACCATCATCTGTCGGCTCAATCTTGGCTCCCATGCTATTAAGGGCATCGGCCACCACTTGGATACGGTCTGTTTCCTTGACTTTCAATTCTTCAGCATCACGGATAATCGTTGTCCCATTGGCCTGAGTGGCTAAAAGAGCAATAATCGGCAACTCATCAATCAAGCGTGGAATGAGATCTCCAGCAATTTCCGTCCCCTGCAAGTCAGAAGTTTCCACCGTAATGGTAGCAGATTTAGCAAGTTCATCAATATCTGACAAGGTCATCTGACCACCCATGGCCTTAATAACGTCAAGAATTCCTGTACGTGTTTCATTGATACCAACATTTTCAAGAACGATTTTTGAACCTGGTACTATCAAGCCAGCTACCAACCAAAAGGCTGCACTAGAAATATCACCCGGCACCGTAATCTCTTGACCTGTAAATTCTTGGCCACCTTGGATACGGATTTCTTTTCCATTGACCGTCAACTCACCACCAAACTGAACAATCATATCTTCCGTGTGATTGCGTGTCAACTCTTTTTCAATGATAACACTTTCGCCTTTAGCTTGTAAGGCTGCAAATAGCAGAGCAGACTTGACTTGGGCCGATGCTACAGGGAGTTGGTAGTTGATTGCTTGTAAATTCTTGGTTCCTTTAATTGTCAATGGAGGCAAATCTCGATCGGTCTGTCCTGAAATCTCCACACCCATTTGGCTAAGAGGAATAGTCACACGATCCATAGGACGTTTAGACAGTGAATCATCACCAAACATAGTCGCTTCAAAGTCTTGACCTGCTAAAACTCCAGAAATCAAGCGGATAGATGTCCCTGAGTTGCCCATATCCAAGTGATTTTTTGGAGCTTGAAGACCTTCAAAACCAACACCATGTACTTCTACAATGTCGCCATTATCTTCAATTTTTACACCCAAATCACGAAAGACCTGCATGGTAGACAATACATCCTCTCCACGCAAAATATCATGAACACAAGTGACGCCTTTTGCAAGGGAGCCGAAAATGATAGAGCGATGGCTGATTGATTTATCACCCGGAACTCGAATTATTCCTTGTAATTTTTCAACATTTGTTCTTAATTTCATAACTCATACCTCGAAATAGTGTTAGACCTATTCTATCATATTTATTGAATATTTTCAGATTTTTTTGGCAATTTATATCTAAAATAAATATATAGAGAAAACTCATAAAATATTTATGAATGAATTTTCGGAGTTCACTGCGATTTTATCAAATGTACCTTAATTTAAGTTTAAAATTCCTAAAAATCATGCTATAATTAAGAAATATACTAATCGAAAGAGGACTTCTATATTGTTTACACCAATCAGTGAAAAAATTGACATCAATCAAGTGCGAGAGCATTCTAAATTATCTCCAGAAACACTTGCTAAAAAACAAGCCCGTGACCGCGAACTTGAAGCGATTCTAAAAGGTGAAGATGACCGACTTCTCTTGGTTATCGGCCCATGTTCTTCTGACAATGAAGAGGCCGTTTTGGATTATGCTCACCGCTTGGCCAAGCTCCAAGAAGAGGTCAAAGATAAAATTTTCATGGTTATGCGGGTCTACACTGCTAAGCCACGTACCAATGGTGATGGTTATAAAGGACTCATGCACCAACCAGATACAGATGCCGCTCCTAGCCTCATCAACGGTATCAAGGCTGTTCGGAATTTGCACTATCGCGTCATTACCGAAACTGGCTTGACAACAGCCGACGAGATGCTTTATCCAGAAAACCTGCCATTGGTTGACGATTTGGTTTCTTACATTGCCGTTGGTGCTCGTTCTGTTGAAAACCAACAACACCGCTTTGTTGCTTCAGGTATTGACGTTCCAACTGGCCTTAAAAACCCAACATCCGGTAACCTCAAAGTCATGTTTAATGGTATTTTTGCAGCTCAGAAGAAACAATCCTTCCTCTTCAACAATACAGAGGTCGAAACATCTGGCAACCCGCTTGCTCACGTTATCCTTCGTGGTGCAGTCAATGAAAATGGGAAGTATTTGCCAAACTACTACTACGACAATCTCTTGGAAACCATCGAACTCTATGACCAGTTTGGTTTAAAAAATCCATTTATCATCATCGATACCAACCATGATAATTCTGGCAAAAATTATCTGGAGCAAATCCGAATCGTACGCCAAACCTTGATTAACCGTGACTGGAATGAATCCATTCGCAACTATGTTCGTGGATTCATGATTGAATCCTACATCGAAGATGGCCGCCAAGATAATCCAGATATTTATGGTAAATCCATTACAGACCCATGCTTAGGCTGGGAAAAAACGCAAGAACTCATCCGAGAAATCCACAGTAGATAGGAAAAGATTATGGGAATTCACAAACGCAGCACCAGTCTAGATATTGATAAAGTAAAAGAACTCTCCAAGTTAGAAGGTGAATTTTTAGCCGCTAAAAACCAACGTGATGAAGAATTAAAAGGCATCATCCGTGGTGAAGATGACCGCCTGCTCTTGGTCATTGGTCCGTGTTCTTCTGACAATGAAGAAGCAGTTTTAGAATACGCCAATCGCTTATCCAAGCTTCAAGATGAAGTCAAAGATAAAATCTTCATGGTCATGCGGGTTTATACCGCCAAACCACGCACTAACGGAGAAGGCTATAAGGGCCTGGTTCATCAGCCAGATACATCTAAATTACCAGACCTTATCAATGGCATCGCCGCTGTTCGCAATCTGCACTACCGTGTCATCACAGAAACAGGTCTAACAACAGCCGACGAGATGCTCTACTCTGCCAACTATCCACTAGTGGAAGATTTAGTGTCCTATCACGCTATCGGAGCCCGCTCTGTTGAAGATCAAGAGCACCGTTTTGTAGCCTCCGGTATTGATATGCCGACGGGTATGAAAAACCCTACTTCTGGCAATCTTAAAGTCATGTTCAACGGTATCTACGCCGCCCAAAACAAACAAAACTTTATCTATCGTGATGCCGAAGTCGATACAGACGGCAATCCACTTGCCCATGCTATTTTACGCGGTGCCTCGACCGAACAAGGTACTTATGAGCCAAACTACTATTACGATATTCTCTTGAAAACCATCAAACAGTATGAAGAATTTGGGCTAGACAATCCATTTATCGTGATTGACACCAACCACGATAATTCTGGGAAAAATTACCTGGAACAAATCCGTATTGTCCGTCAGACTCTCATCAACAGAGCTTGGAACGAATCCATTCGCAAGTACGTTCGCGGCTTCATGATTGAATCCTACTTGGAAGACGGCCGTCAGGACAGCCCTGAAGTATTTGGGAAATCCATTACCGACCCTTGTTTAGGCTGGGACAAAACGGAAGCACTTATCCGTGAAATCCACCAGACCCTGTAAAATACCCACTAAACCTTAGCATTGAAAGATTAGAATTGGAGGAAAGTTATGACTATAGATGGATATACTCGTCTAGCAGCTGTTGTGGCCAAGCCTATCAAGCACTCTATTTCCCCCTTCATACATAATCTGGCTTTTAAGGAAACAGGTGTAAATGGAGTATACGTCGCTTGGGAAATACCAGAGGAAGACTTGGCAGTCACTCTTGACAATATCAAACGCTATGACATGTTTGGTATCAACCTGTCCATGCCTTACAAACAAGCCGTCATTCCCTACCTTGATGACCTAACACCATCAGCTCGCTTAATTGGAGCAGTTAATACCGTTATTCACACAGACGGTAAACTAATCGGACACAATACCGATGGAATTGGATTTTTCAAGAGTTTGGAAAGACTAAAAGGCTTTCAAGTTAAGAACAAGCGACTAACCATCCTAGGAGGTGGCGGTGCATCTACTGCTATCATGTCCCAGGCTGCTCTGGATGGCGCCAAAGAAATCACCATTTTCTGTCGCCGACAAAGCCTGGAACGAACACAGACAAGTGTAGCACCTATTGCACAAACTACTGGTGTTCCTATGCAGGTTCTGGCCAACGAAGACAGCCAAATAATTCAAAAAGAAATTACTCAATCAGACTTGCTGATCAATGGAACAAGTGTCGGTATGGATGGTGTTTCTCTTCCCATTCCTGCCAACCTAGAATTTCCAGAACAACTCTTGGTTGCGGACATTATTTACCAACCATTTGAAACACCCTTATTAAAACTAGCCCAGTCACAAGGCAATCCAACCATCAACGGATTAGGCATGCTGCTCTTTCAAGCAGCCGAGGCCTTCCAATCCTGGACTGAAAAGGAAATGCCGACTGACTTGATTTGGGACCAATTAGTCCAGAAATACGACATCAATTAGAGAGGAAACCGTATGAAACTTACTGTCAATCTTCCCAACAATCCCTACGATATCCTCATCGAAAGAGGAAGTTTAGCACAGGCAGGTTCCTGGGTCAAAGGGCTCTGGAAACCTCAGAAAATCGCCATCATCACAGATGACCACGTCGGCTCACTCTATGCTGAAACTGTTCAATCTAGTCTGGAAGCGGCCGGTTTTGAAACCATTGTCTTTGGCTTTCCAGAAGGCGAAGCTTCAAAAAATCTTGACACTGTCAATCAAGCCTACGAATTTCTCGTACAGCATGGCATGACCCGAAGTGACGGCATTATCGCCCTCGGTGGTGGTGTCGTTGGTGATTTGGCTGGCTTTGTTGCCTCAACCTATATGCGTGGCATCCATTTTCTACAAATTCCAACCAGCTTGACAGCCCAGGTTGATTCCTCTATCGGTGGAAAAACTGGCGTGAACACCCCATTTGCCAAAAATATGGTAGGTACCTTCTGCCAGCCAGACGGAGTACTCATTGATCCTGATACCCTCAATACCCTTGGCAAACGTGAATTGATTGAAGGAATGGGTGAGGTGGTTAAATACGGCCTTATAGATGATGTGGAACTTTGGGAAACCTTAGACCAACTAGATGGATCTGTCGAGAGCATTTTGGAACACGCTGACTATATCATCTACCATTCCTGCGAAGTCAAACGCAAGGTCGTTGTACAAGATGAACTGGATAACGGTGTCAGACTCTACCTCAACTTCGGCCATACAATTGGTCATGCCATTGAAGCGACTGCAGGTTATGGACAGGTCATGCACGGTGAAGCTGTTGCCATCGGTATGGTTCAGATAGCACGTGTAGCTGAGAAAAAAGGACTCATGCCATCTGGTATCACTGAAAAAATCATCGCCATGTGCGAAAAGTTCGGCTTGCCAACTGCACACCAACCTTGGAATGTAGATGAACTATACGCTGCCTTAACACGAGATAAAAAAGCACGTGGTAAGTCCATCAAACTAGTCATCGTTCCACAATTAGGTCAAGCAGCCATCCATCAAATCCCGATGGAAGAAATGCTAGAATTTTTACAACCATAAGAAAAAAGACTACTGATTTGCATGAAATCAGTAGTCTTATTTTTTATAAAATCATCTCATCGTCAGTTAGCTTTTCACCGCTGTTTTTGTAGAAGAGGTCCATCAAGTTTTGAACAGTCAAGTTCTTTTTCTCTTCTCCTGCTACATCGACAACAATCTGACCACGGTGCAACATGACCAAACGATTTCCATATTCGATGGCATTTTCCATGTTGTGCGTAATCATAAGAGCTGTCAACTGATGGCTTTCCACAATTTTTTTGGTCAATTCCATAACCATGTCGCTGGTTTTTGGATCCAGGGCAGCAGTATGTTCATCCAAAAGTAGAACCTTTGGTTTCACAAGCGAAGCCATCATCAGGGTCAAGGCCTGACGCTGACCACCTGATAGGAACTGCGTATCCACTTTCATACGGTCTTCCAAGCCCAAGCCAAGCTCTTTTAATGCTTCTTTGAAAATAGCACGTTCACTATCTTTCACACCCCAACCAAGTCCACGAGACAAACCACGACGGTAGGCAATGGCCATGTTTTCTTCAATGGTCAAGCGAGAAGCTGTTCCCATCTTTGGATCTTGGAATACACGACTAATGTCCTTAGAGCGTTTGGCAGCTGATACATGCTTGATTGAGTTACCTTCAAGCAAAATATCGCCTGAGTCAACTGTCAAAGCACCTGCCAGAGAGTTCATGAAAGTCGATTTACCTGCACCATTACCACCGATAATGGAGATAAAATCCCCTTCTTTTACATCTAGGTTCAACCCACGAAGAACATGGTTTTCATTGACCGTCCCTGCTTCGAAGGTCTTATGAATATTTTGAATTGATAAAATAGTCGTCATATCTTCCTCCTAAGCATTTCCGTTCAATTTTGGTCGACGAATGTTGAGCTTCTTCTGCAATTCTGGCACATAAAGGACTGTTGCCAAAAGAATGGCTGAGAAGAGTTTTACAAGGTCTGCATCCATACCTGGAATTTCCAAAATCGCAAGGATAATCAATCGGTAAACAACTGCACCAAGTACAACGGATAACAATCTCCAACCCAAGCGCAAGTTGCGTAAAATTACTTCTGCAATAATAACAGAGGCCAGACCGATAACAATGGTACCTGTACCAGAGTTCAAATCCGCATAGCCATTGTTTTGTGTCAACAAGGCGCCACAGAGGGCAATCAGACCGTTTGACATCATGTAGCCATAGATTTTCATATTGTCAACGTTGATACCATTAGCCTCACTCATTGGGATATTGTCCCCGGTTGAACGAATAGCCAAACCAATTTGCGTATTCAATAAGAGAGTAAGCAGACCTACAACTGCTAGTACAAAGACAAGACCGATAACCAAGACTGCATTTGTTTTGGTTAGACCAAATTCCTGCAATTGCGTTACCAAGGTTTCTTGTTTTAGTAGGGCCACGTTGGCCTTACCCAAAATTTTCAAGTTGATAGAGTAAAGACCTGTCAAAGTGACGATACCTGTCAAAAGGGCTGGAATTTTCAGTTTTGTATGAAGCAAACCTGAAATCAAACCTGCTCCCATGCCTGCAACCATTGCCAAGAACGTTGAAAGCAAGGGATTCACTCCATTGACTATCCCAGTTGCACAGACTGCAGCTCCGAGGGGATAAGAACCCTCCGCTGTCATATCTGCAATATCTAAAATACGAAATGTCAGATAAACACCAATCGCCATGACCGACCAAAGCAGGCCTTGCGAAATGCTTGATAAAATAATATCCACAATTTTCTCCTTATTTGCTAAAAATAAACTAGGTTCTATTTTACCACTTTTATTCTGTTACAGATAGTTTAGCCGTATCAATACCCAATTTCTTAGCCATTTCTTCGTTGACATGAAGGCTAACTGTTTCAGGATATTCTACAGCTGTTTCAGATACCTTAGCACCTTCAATAATCTTAATGGCCATTTTGGCAGTTTGACGACCAAGTGCCTCATAGTTTGTACCGTAGGTCAACAGACCGCCTTCATCCACCATATCTGTTGAACCACCGATGACAGGAACCTTATGCTCCACTGACAATTCACCAATCATGGTCATGGTTGAAGCAACTGTATTATCAGTTGGAACAAAGACAGCATCTACATCTTGCATCAAGCTAGTAGTTGCATCTTGGACCTCATTTGAAGAAGTAATTCCTTTGACAACAACCTTGTAACCAGCTTTTTCTAGTAATGCCTCGGCTTGCTCAACCTGAACTTCTGAGTTCCGTTCGCTAGTTGTGTATAGAATACCAACTGTCTTGGCATCTGGAACAGCTTGACCCAGCAATTCAACTTGTTTATCAATCGGAGCCTGGTCAGATGTACCTGTCAATAAGCCACCTGGTTTCTCAATCGATTCAACCAAATCAGCCGAAAGCGGATCTGTAACTGCAGTAAAAACAATTGGCGTTTCCGTTGATACTGTTGCCAAACTCTGAGCAGAAGGCGTTGCAATGGCGAGGACTAAATCATTTCCCTCTACCAATTGTTCTGAAATCGTTTGAAGGTTGGCTTGGTCACCTTGGGCATTTTGATAATCCAAGACCAATTTTTCACCTTCTTTGTAGCCATTTGCTTCCAATTCGGCCACAAAACCTTCACGCGCTGCTGTCAATGACTCATGCTCCATATACTGAAGGACACCAACTTTAACCGCTTCAGATGAGGCTTGTTCAGATGTTGATGCGCAGGCTGCAAGTGTCAAAGCTGCTACACTTGCCAATGAAATAGTTGCCAATTTTTTTACTAGCTTATCATACATATAATCCAATCTCCTAACCGTTTATTCTTCTAGTGATTTTATGGTTGCTGCATTGATACCAACAGCATTTGCCATTTCTTCGTTAACTGTAATCGCTGCTGAGTTTGGTTTTTCAACTGCTAAATCAGCAGGCTTTTCTCCTTCCAAAATCTTAACTGCCAATTCTCCAGCTTGCACACCGATCGCATGGTAGTCAACACCGTAGGTAAAGAGTGCTGCATCGATAACCGCCGCGTCAGAACCCATAGCCGGAACCTTTGCTTCTTTCAAAACATCACCAATAGTTGAAGCAGTTGAGGCAACAGTGTTATCCGTTGGAAGGTAGATTGCATCCACTTTTCCCGCCAATGAAGTGATGGCTTGCTGAACATCATTTGTCGAAGTAACAGTCGTCACTTCTACCTTAATCCCTTTAGCTTCAAGAGCATTTTTAGCCTGCTCAGCTTGAACTTCAGAGTTTACCTCGCTAGAATTGTAGAAAATGCCGACAGTTTTAGCAGTTGGAACAACCTTGAGCAACATGTCAATCTGACCCTCTACATCAGTCGCGTCAATTGATCCTGTCAAGGTTCCCCCTGGTGTTTCCAAAGATTCCACCAAGCCAGCTTCTACCGGATCTGTAACCGCTGTGAAGACACCAGGTGTTTCAGCATCTGCATTCAACATGGCCTGTGCCGCTGGAGTGGCAATAGCAAAGTTGAGGTCATTGTTACCAGCTAACTTTTGAACCATTGTCTGCAAATTGGCTTGATCACCTTGTGAATTTTGTAAATCAATTGTTAAGTTTTCACCTTCTTTGTAGCCTGCTTCTGCCAAGGCTTCCACAAAACCTTCACGGGCCGCAGATAAAGCCTCATGTTCGGCATACTGAATGATACCAACATTTACAGAGTCTGTGTCTGATGAACTTGAGCTACAAGCAGCCAAGGTAATTGCTGATAAGAATGTTACTGAACTAAGAATAATTTTTTTAAATCCCATGATTTATCTCCTTTTTTATATATAAAAAACGAACAAGAAAGGACCGCTTAGACTACACTCTAAACGGTCCTATATTTCAACTGTATATGAAAACAGAAGGAATTACTGTGCCATTTAGATGTATCATCTATGGGGCACACGTCAAAACAGCTACAGCCACATAGATACAAACTTTACGTTCCCGTGTTTGCATCCATGTTTACCATGTCTACAAACACTATCTAAAATAGCCGTAGAAATAAGTATGATTAGCTGAATGATTTTGACACATTAGTAACATTTCTGTTTTCCTTTCTGATGAATTTTTATTCTCATCTATCTTAAATCATTTGAAACAATTTGTCAATAAAAATTGCTTAAATTTTCAGATTTTTCAACTTTTTTAACAAATTTCATGAAAAATAGGAATTGAGCAATGCCCAATTCCTGAATTTATCATTTGACTTCTACTTTTTCTGTCCAAGGACGAGCAGTTGTTGCAAGCACTTCGTTTAGTTCTTCTACATTGCGACGGCCTTGGTCAGCCAACCAAGCTTTAGCTGCTTCTTCCCCTTCGCTTGCAAAGATTGCTACTGCATCCTTCCAAGTCGCACGTCCACAAAGAACACCATTAAAGCTTGAACCTGCTTCTTTGGCAAAGACAAGGGTTTCTTGGAAAAGTTTAGCTGATACACCCGCACTCAAATAGATGAATGGCAAGTGGGTGCTGTCTGTTTGCTCCTTGAAGAAGGCTTTGGCTTCCTCAACTGTATAGACTGGCTCTTCATCTGTGTAGCCTTCTACAAAGTTCATGTTAACTGGTACTTCTACCTTAAGCACATCTGCATTGTAGCGTGGCTTGCTGAATTCACGCATAGCTCCATTGACCTTGTGTGGTTTGAGGGCTGCGTATTCACGAGAGGTTACATCCATGTCGCTAGCATCGTAGGTCAAGATTTCAACGAAGTAAGGAATATCTTCTGCGATACACTCGCTACCAATACGTTCTACCCAAGCGTGTTTGATGTCGTTGATTTCTGCCTTATCATCCACATCATAGTAGAGCAAGATTTTAACAGCATCAGCACCCAATTCTTTGATGCGTTTTGCTGACCAGTTTGGTAAAAGGTCCGGCAAACGACCTGGGGTAGAAGCATCGTAACCTGTTTTTTCATAAGCTGCGATGAAGCCACAATCGGCATGGCGCAATTCTGAAGCTGGAACACCGTATTCCGCATCCAAAAGGATGGAGCTTGCATAAGGCGTCAAATCGCTTGAGATGACTTTCTTGAAGTCAATCAAAATATCATCACCAAATTCGCCACCACCTGCTGCCGCAGCCAAAAGGCGTTTCAATGCACCACGTTGGTCAATAGCCAAGGCCGCAATGACTTGGTCGCTGTTTGACAAGCGCGTCATATGGTCAAATTTAGCCTGAGAAAGTTGTAATTTTGTCATTAGATTCCTCCTGGAAAATAGTATTTACCAATTAAGTTACTGTTGCATGTACAGCAAGCACTTTAGAAGCCTTTAACTAATTTTCAAATCGTTTCACACCGTCTAAGTAGGTTGCTTGCAATCGTCCTGCATCATCTACAACGATAAAGTCTGCTGCCCTTCCTTCTGCAATCTGACCACAAATGTGGTCAATATTTACGGAACGAGCTGGTGCCAAAGATGCCATTCGAAGGGCATCAGGCAATGAAACCAAGCCCCATTCAACCACATGCTGAACCGCTTGAATCAATTCGAGGATAGAGCCTGCCAAGCTGCCATTGTGTTTGAGACGGGCTGTGCCGTCTTTGACAACGACTTCAAATTCTCCCAATCGTGAATTACCTTCACCCATTCCTCCCGCTCGCATACAGTCAGTAATTAATACCGTTTCTTCTGCGCCACGCGCTTTAATAACGATCTCTGCTGCCGCTGGATGAACATGGTGACCATCACAAATCATTTCTGCATAAACATTTTTTAGGTTCAGAGCTGCACCAACCATTCCTGGCTCACGATGATGTAGCCCACTCATACCATTGTAAACATGGACAAAAATATTGGCTCCTGCATCAACAGCTGCCTTTGCTTGCGCATAGGTCGCATCACTATGAGCGAGAGCTGTATGAATAGCCTTGCTATTGGCAAATTCGATAAATTCTGCCACGCCTTCACGTTCTGGCGCAATGGCAATTTTGTTGACCAGGCCTTTGGAAAGCTGGTGCCATTTATCCAATTTCTCAATCGATGGATCGCCCATATACTTGGGATTTTGTGCTCCCTTGTATTTTTCTGTAAAGAAGGGACCTTCTAAGAAAATTCCCTGAATCTTGGCACCTGTTTCTTGCCCTGCATAAGTTCCAATGGTTTCACAGACGGCATCCAGATTTTCTGTGGAATCTGTCAAAGTTGTTGGGAGCCAAGAAGTTACTCCGCAAGACAAAAGTCCTTCTGAAATCACCTTGATCCCCTCAAAATCATTGTCCATAACATCGTGAGATGCATAACCATGAATATGAGTGTCCACCAAACCTGGTGCCAGATGATAGTCAGAATAATCAATAATTTCTCCGTCTGGCTTCTCTGTCACAATTTGTCCGAATGTACCCTCATCCTTTACTTCCAAATAGGCATTTTCTACCTCTGTATCCTTTAAAACAATTGACTTAGCAAGTACAAACTTAGACATAGCCTATCTCCTTAATTCAATATAAAATCTTCGCAAACTGGTTATAACCATATACTAATTGTAGTATATACCAATAAATATTGAATGTCAAGCACAGTATAAAGATTTGTAGATTTTTCTCGCTTGTTGACTCTATTGAGCAACATCAAATCCTATAATATCATCGTCGATTTCAATAAAAAAAACTTTGCATTCCGAACACAAAAATACAGCCTTTCGGCTGCATTCTATAATAATTCATTCAATGGTTTAAAGATAATACGCTCCAAATCAGCTACATATGTTGCTAATTGTTGTTGTTTTGTAAAATATTCAACCAAAATTGGATTAGCTTGGACTTTTTTATTGAAATCCAACATTGTTTTTTGATCATCTTCAGTTGGAATCTCACCAGCTTGAATTTTTTCTTGCATTCCTTTTTGGAAGGAAATATAGCTCTCTAAGATTTCGTTTGCCTCTGGATTATCTTCAACGGATACCTTAACCACCTCTACAGCCTTATACTCAGGCAAGTTGCGGATAGCACGTTCCAATTCATTTGCGATATCATAGATATTTGTTGACATAAGCTTTCTCCTTTAATCGTGGTAAATTTGATAATTCATTTGCTCATTCAAACGTTGAGCTGCTTCTTCCAAATTCACCTTATTTTTAAACGTAATTTGTAATATACCGTGTATATCTTCACGGTTCTCTTCATTGATTCGGATATTGACAATAGAAATTCCACGTAGAACCTCCAAAACCTTCAAAATCGTATCTTCCTCATCGGGAACGCTAAGGAATAAATCATAGAAGGAATCCACCCCAGCTCGCTTATGAATTTCCATAGCTTTGCGGGTCTGACGTCCTTTTTCAAAAAATTCCCAGATAGCCTCTTTATCAGCAGACTTTAGAACTGTTGAAATTTGGCTCAAGCGATCTTTAAATTCCTCAATTCGATCCAAAATTGCTTCTGGATTGGTCATGAGAATGCTGGTCCACATCCCCGGCTCACTTTCAGCAATACGCGTCATATCTCGAAAACCACCTGCCGCAAAATTGTTTGTGAAAGGATGTTCTTTTGCATAGTCACCAGCCTGGTTCATCAGACTAGATGCTAAGATATGTGGAAAATGGGAAATTTGACTAGTTACTTTATCATGTTCTGAAGCATCTATTTGGACAAAGCGGGCACCTGTTCCAGATAGTAAATCTGTCAATCTAGGTACAGCATCTGCCATTGTAGCCTGACAGGGAGTCATGATAAAATAGGCATTTTCAAACAAGTGTATATCTGCTGCAACAGCACCAGACTTGTGACTACCCGCCATGGGATGTCCACCAAGGAAATTGATTTGTTTGGGAAGCAAAAATTTCTCGGCAGCATCTACAATAGCCGACTTAGTCGAGCCTGCATCTGAAATCAGAACTCCTTCTTTCAAGTTCATGTGACTTAAGTCTTCTATCAAGTCAAGCGAAACCTGAATGGGAACACAGAGCAGTATCACATCTGCTTGACCAGCTAGTTCAGCTAGATTATCCGATAGCTCATCAACCATCTGTCTTTCCATGGCTATACTTGCTGATGCTTGATTTGGTTCATAACCTAAAAGATAATAGTCTGGATGTTGTTTGCGGATACAGAGGGCTAGAGAACTTCCAATCAGTCCTAGACCTACTATCAAAATAGTTTTTTTCATTGTCGACCTAGAAATTTCTAACATAGTCACGGTGACTTGCTACTGCAGCCTTTAATTCTTCCATGTTATCAGAAGAGAATTTCTCCAAGATTTCTGTTGCAATGGTCGTAGCAACTACAGATTCCATAACCACACCAGCTGCTGGAAGAGCCGTTGGGTCAGAACGCTCCACAGTCGCCTTATACGGCTCATGCGTGTCAATATCAACGGACATCAAAGGTTTATATAGGGTTGGAATTGGTTTCATCACACCTCTGATTACCAATGGTTCTCCATTTGTCATACCACCTTCAAAGCCCCCTAGGTTATTGGTTCTGCGTGTGTATCCATCTTGCTCAGACCAAAGAATTTCATCCATGACCTGACTACCTTTCAAGTAACCCGCTTGGAAACCAACACCAAATTCTACACCTTTAAAGGCATTGATTGAAACCACTGCCTGAGCCAGTTTAGCATCCAATTTCTTATCCCATTGAACATAGGAACCCAGACCAACAGGAACACCACCAACGATTGTTTCTACTACACCACCAATGGTATCACCATCACGCTTGATTTGGTCGATATAAGCCTTGACTTCTTCTTCACGCTCTTGGTTGACAATAGAAACTTCAGACTTGGCTGCACGCTCTTTAATTTCTGCGACTGTTAAGCCATCTGGAACATCAATTTCCTTACCACCGAAAACGACAACGTGGTTAGCGATTTCAATATCCAGCTCCGCCAAAATTCGTTTGGCGACGGCGCCGACTGCCACACGCATGGTTGTTTCACGCGCACTAGAACGCTCCAAAGAATTCCGTAAATCATCAAAGCGGTATTTCATCCCACCAACCAAGTCAGCATGACCCGGACGAGGATGTCTGATACGACGCTTGCTTTTAAGCTTATCTTCAATGTCCTCTACAGCCATAATATCCAACCACTTTTGATGATCTTTATTGGTCACATTAAGTGTAATTGGCGCTCCAGTTGTCTTACCATGACGCACACCGGCTGTAATCTCGACACGGTCAGTTTCGATTTGCATACGGCTTCCACGACCATAGCCACCTTGACGACGTTTCAAGTCCGCATTGATATCTTCTGCAGTTAAAGGAAGACCAGCTGGTACTCCCTCGATGATGGCTGTTAAGCGTGGTCCATGGGACTCACCAGCTGTTAAATAACGCATATTTAATTCTCCAAAATTTCCAAAAACTTACGTGTATTGGCCAAAGACATCTGTCCTGGAGCCGATACTTCATCCAAACTTGCAAAGGTCCAACAAGAACCAGTAATGACCCCTGCAATACGTGTGATTTTTCCTAGCTCACCCATGGCAATGGTCGCAAAGGTCTGTTCAGCATTTAAGGTCTTGAAGCCACGAGTATAGTTCATAACATCCAAGACATCCTGCTCACTCTTTGCCAAGACGGCCATTTTAACTACTGCTGGCGAAAGACTGGTCAATTCAGACATGATTTCCAAATAGTTAGCAGGTGTTTCATCAAAATTATGATAACTCAAAACAAGATTTGGAAACTCCAACATCTGTTCAAAAACTGACTGATAGGAATAATATTCAAAATCAATATAGTCTGGCTGATAGAGGGCAGCCACTTCCTTAATCAAGTTCACATATTCCTGATCTGCTAAGTCCAAATAGCCACCCTCACGGGTCGTTCGAACTGTAAAAATCACTTCCTTGCCATTGCATTTTTCAAAAATGGCAGGAGCTACTCTTAGAATATCCTCTTTTGGAAGGTAATCCGCTCTCCACTCAATGAGATCTGCTTCTGCTAATCTCCCCACATCAAGAGCTTCTACTTCTTCCAAATTTCTAGGCATAATAGGTACTACTATTCTCATTTTTCTACCCTTATCGTAAAGACCTTGAGGTAATTACTACTTTCATCATTTTTATTGATTGTAAAATCGGCTGGTAGGCGATAGGCTGCCAAATAGCCATGTTTTTGAGAACCAAACCCTTTCTCAATCTGCTGACGGAATTTCTCAACCGTAACATTGGCTGCATTGGTTGATGCAATGATTACTCCATTTGGATTTAAAATCTCTAAGGACTGAGAAATTAGTTTGTGGTAATCCTTAGCTACCGAAAATGTCTGCTTTTTATTACGGGCAAAGCTGGGTGGGTCCAAGACAATGACATCATAGCTCAATCCCTTGCGCTTAGCATACTTGAAATATTCAAAGACATCCATGACCACAAAGTGATGATGATCTAATTCTACACCATTAACCTTAAAATGAGCTTTAGAAAGTTCACGCGATCGCTTGGCTAAGTCAACCGAAGTTGTTTCCAATGCCCCACCAATAGCGGCAGCAATTGAGAAGGCTGCTGTGTAGGAAAACATGTTGAGCAGTGATTTTCCAGCCGCCAGTCCATCTACTAAGGAACCTCGGACTTCATGTTGGTCCAGAAAAATACCCGTCATCAAGCCGTCGTTCATGAAAACTTGATAGGCAACTCCATTCTCTAAAACAGTGAAATTTTCCGGAGCCTCTTGTCCGTATAGAAAGGCTGACTCATAGTCCAAGCCCTTAAAACGGATTTTCTCATAGGCACCCTTCACCTCTGGAAAGACCTCTTGGAAGGCAGTAATAATCATATCCTTCCTCGAATAGATAAAGGTATTATACCAGGAAAAAACTGCATATGTATCATACAAGTCAACCGTCAAACCACCGAAATCGTCCCCATCTTGATTGAACAAACGAAAGGCAGTGGTCAAGTCAGACTGATAAAAATAATGTCGCTTCTGTCGTGCTTTCCTGAACAGGTTCACAAAGAAGCTTTCTGTCACTTCTTCTTTGGAGCGACTATACAGCCAGCCAATCCCTTTATTTTGAGGAGAAAGATAAGCTGCGCCAAGATACTTCCCAGCTTCAGAAACCAGGTCAACAAGCCTATCTTCTGTCACAGAAAAACCTGAAAAATCAGCACTATCTAGGAGTTGAATGCCCCTGTTAATCTTCTGCTCTACATTTCGATTTACCTTTATTTTCATATATTTATTATAACACGATTTTGCATATATTCCAAAAAAACTCCAAACTTTGAGGCTTATTTTAAAATTATGGTATAATGAACTGAGATTTAGAAAGGACCATGAGGTGTATTTGTGAAAAAAATAATTGACTATGTCAAAGAGTTTTCCAAAACTCGGTTTGGCTTCGTCCTCCTACTTCTAGTGATGTATTGGCTCAAGACCCTCTGGGCCTACTACGTTGATTTTAGCTTAGATTTACAAGGATTGTTTCAGCATTTTATTGCCATTCTCAATCCCTTACCAATCGCTCTACTCTTAATAGGACTGGCCCTATACGCCAAACAGACTAAACTATTTTACGTACTGGCCAGCGGCCTCTATCTCCTGCTCTTCGCCTGGCTGTTTTCCAACGCTGTTTACTACCGAGAATTTTCAGACTACATTTCCATCTCAACCATGATGGCAACTTCTAGTGTTTCTGCTGGTCTTGGGGAAGCAGCTATTAAACTCTTCAGACCGTGGGATCTAGTCTATTTTCTAGACTTTATCGCTTTTGGCGTCCTTCTCTATCAAAAAAATGTCAATTGGGATAAACAGCCTTTCTATCCAAAGGCTAGCTTTGCTGTAACAGCATTCTCAACCCTGCTCTTCTCCATCAATCTATTTTTGGCTGAAGTTGATCGACCTGAATTATTGACACGAGGTTTTTCAAATACCTATATCGTCAGAGCCTTGGGTTTGCCAGCCTTTTTAGGTTATAATGCTCATCAGACCTATACAGCCCATAAGGATCGCTCAGGAGCCAATCCAAGTGACCTTGAACCCATTAAACAGTATGTTGAGGAACACTATGCCCAGCCCAATGATAACTATTTCGGCATTGCCAAGGGACGCAACATCATCTATCTCCATCTTGAAAGCCTGCAACAATTTGTCATTGATTACAAGCTAAAGGTTAATGGAGCAGAGTATGAAGTAACCCCCTTCCTCAATTCCCTCTATCATTCCAACTCTACTCTAGCTTTCTCCAATTTCTTCAATCAAGTCAAGGCGGGTAAAACCTCCGATGCTGAAACCATGATTGAAACTTCCTTATTTGGATTAAACCAAGGTTCCTTTATGGTCCAGTATGGTGGAAGCAATACCCAGCAAGCAGCCCCTTATATCCTATCCCAAAACGGTGGCTATACATCTGCTGTCTTCCACGGAAATTCAGCTAGTTTTTGGAATAGAAATAACACCTACAAACAGTGGGGATATAACTATTTCTTTGACCAATCCTACTTCTCTGAAGCCACTGAAGAAAACTCATTCCAATATGGTTTAAATGATAAAATCATGTTTGCAGATTCTATCAAATATTTGGAACGGATGCAGCAACCATTTTATGCCAAATTCATCACCGTATCCAACCACTATCCTTATACCACCAGCTTGATTGGCGATGAGAAAGGATTTCCCCTGGCTGATACGGATGATGAAACTATTAACGGCTATTTTGCAACTGCCAATTATTTGGATACTTCCATCAAGTCCTTCTTTGACTATTTGAAGGCAACTGGTCTCTACGAACATTCCGTTATTGTCCTCTACGGCGACCACTATGGCATCTCTAATTCGCGAAATCCAGATTTGGCTCCGCTCTTGAATAAGGACCCGCAAACGTGGACAGAATTTAATAATGCCATGCTCCAACGAGTTCCCTATATGATTGTCGTCCCAGGCATGACCAACGGTGGAATCTTCCATACATTTGGAGGTGAGATTGACGCCCTACCAACACTGGAACACCTACTTGGTATAAAGGCAAATCAATTCTTACAAGTCGGGCAGGATTTATTGTCACCTCAAAACAAACAAATCGTGGCTCTCCGTACAGAAGGAAGCTTCATTACACCCAAATACACCAGCTACGCAGGAAAGATTTTCTATACCGAAACAGGTATCGAAATTACCAATCCAGATGAAACAACCCTGAAAGAAATTGATGCCATCAAGGAAGCAGCCTCTGCCCAACTTGCTGCTAGTGATGCCATTCAAACTGGGGACCTCATTCGTTTCTTTGATAACGGCCTGCCTGCTTTAGATGCTAGCCAATACAACTACATTGATTCATTGGCCGCTGAGATTGCACTAGAAAACGAGCTTGGGGCTAAATCAACCAGTTTATTTAGTAAAAATGGTAATAAATCAACTGTCGATTTATTTAATGCACCAAGTTACCTCGAACTACATGGTAGCAGTTCAACCTCTCAGTCTACAAATTCGGGGACAGAAGCATCAACAACCACTAGTACATCAAGCGCATCCGAATAATTGGGAACACATTCGATATTAAATTTATCATCAATTACTTCGCAACCATATGGTCTAGACAAGCCCAATAAAGTCATAACCACCCGTGAAAACGGGTGGCTTGTACACCGGCTGTAAGCCGTTTCTCTCCAGCGACGTCTAAAGACGTTCGCTGAACTTCGTTCAGGTTAGTGCTATAATTACTTGACTAATGCCCGTAACAACGGGCTTTTATCTTGTTCTAAAACTGCCATCTGAAAATGGATCTTCATACTCTTTGACACTCAATTTATCAAGTGCAATGTCATTTTTCTCCTGCTCGCGAATGTATTTCGCAACTGTCTTTTCGTTCAACCCAACGGTACTAACATAGTAGCCTCTAGCCCAAAACTTTCGATTTCCATACTTATATTTTAAATTAGCATGTTTATCAAATATCATTAGAGCACTTTTACTTTTCAAATATCCCATAAAATCGGAAATCAAAAATTTCGGTGGGATCAAGACAAGCATATGAACATGGTCTGGCATCATGTGTCCCTCAATAAATTCCACGCCTTTGTATCGACATAGATGACGGAAAATATCAATTAAGTCCTGTCTAATTTTGTAGTAAATGGATTTTCTACGGTACTTAGGTGTGAAAACTATGTGATATTTGCACATCCATTTGGTCTGTGATAAACTGTAACTGGTTTTAGCCATTTCTTTTTCCTCCTTTATCTAACCTGAACAATTAGATTATAACAGGAAAAAGAAATGGAAGCTCAAAGCCTTGTCAGCCACCAGCATAGCTGGTGGTTTTCTTGTTTTTCTCTACGAGAAAAACTGGCTCGAAGCCATAACATTAAAGCCATCGAACATGAAATGTGTCGATGGCTTCTTTTTGAACAGTAAACAAAAAAAGAACTTAGAGATAGTTCTAAGTTCTTCTAATTAGAGCTTATTTAGCAAGTTTTGCTTTTGCTGCGTCAGCAAGAGCTGTGAATGCTGCTGCATCGTTCACTGCCAAGTCAGCAAGCATTTTACGGTTTACTTCGATTTCAGCCAATTTCAAACCGTGCATCAATTGTGAGTATGACAAACCGTTCATGCGAGCAGCCGCATTGATACGAGTGATCCACAATTTACGGAAATCACGTTTTTTCTGACGGCGGTCACGGTATGCATAGTAGTAAGAGTTCATTACTTGTTCTTTCGCAGTGCGGAACAAGAGATGTTTAGCTCCGTAGTAACCTTTAGCTAATTTTAAAATACGTTTACGGCGTTTACGAGAAACAACGCCACCTTTAACACGTGCCATTTAATTTTCCTCCAAATAATAATCTAAATTCTAGTAAGTCGGCTTATTTCAAACCTGTAAGCATTGATTTGATACGCTTGAAGTCACCAGCATGTACCATACCTGCTTTACGAAGGTGACGACGTTGTTTTTTAGTTTTACCGTGGAAACGGTGTGAAGTATAAGCGCGGAAGCGTTTCAATCCACCAGAACCTGTACGTTTGAAACGTTTAGCTGATGCGCGGTGAGTTTTTTGTTTTGGCATTTTAATTCTCCTTTTAGCGTAAAAAGCTTATTTTTTATCTGAAGCTGGGGCCAATTGCATAAACATTTGACGTCCGTCCATCTTAGCACGTTGTTCGATAATAGCAATATCTTGGGTTGCTTCGGCGAACTCAGCTAATACTTTCGCTCCAACTTCTTTGTGGGTAATCATACGACCCTTGAAACGGATCGAAACCTTAACCTTGTTTCCTTTTTCAAGGAATTTACGGGCATGACGAAGTTTTGTGTCAAAGTCCCCTTTGTCAATAACTGGGCTTAGACGCACTTCTTTTACAGTGACAACACTTTGTTTCTTGCGTTGTTCTTTCTGTTTCTTCTGATATTCAAATTTGAACTTACCGTAGTCCATAATTTTCGCTACTGGCGGTTTAGCTTGTGGTTGAATCAATACTAAATCCACGTTGGCGCTATCAGCAATGGCCTGAGCCTCATTGAGCGGTTTGATTCCCAACTGTTCACCCTCAAGACCGATAAGACGAACTTCACGCACTCGAATTTCATCATTGATGAACAAATCTTGCTTTGCTATGGCTTTTCACCTCATTTTATATTTTTCGAGAAAAACGAAACGGACTTGCTACACAAGTCCGCACTACACCATTATTCTTTCCGAAGAAATCTTAATCCGTAGAGCCAGACAACGTTAGTCGCAAGGCGAGAAGTTCTCACTTCTGCTTTTCTCAATAGGACTATTCTAACATGTCTAAAACTACTTGTCAAGAATTTCTTTTGCTTTTTCTGAAATAAATTGCACTACACCTTGGATAGACACTCCTGTCGTATCAAATGTAATGGCATCGTCTGCAGCTTTCAAGGGAGAAACCTCCCGAGTACTGTCTTTCAGGTCACGAGCCGCAATCTCCTCTTTCAAGATTTCCAAGTCTGTTTCGATGCCACGTTCCGTATTTTCCTTAAAACGACGAAGGGCACGCTCCTCTACTGAGGCAATCAGGAAAATCTTAAGTTCAGCTCGAGGCAAGACGACTGTACCAATGTCACGGCCGTCCATAACAATGCCACCCGCTTGGGCAATCTCCTGCTGCAGGCGAACCAACTCTTCTCGTACCAAGGGAAGTGCCGCAACTGCCGACACATTGTTAGTTACTTGATTATCCCGAATGGGTAAGGTAACATCTTGCTCTCCAACAAATACCTGTTGTTGCCCTTGCGCATCCCTACCAAAACGAATAGGATGTTGAGCAAGTAAAGTCACAATACCATCTTGGTCAGTGACATCAATACCATTTTGCAAGGCCAAATAGGTCGCAGAACGGTACATGGCTCCTGTATCTAAGTAAGTATAGCCAAAATCTTTAGCAATAATCTTGGCAACGGTTGACTTGCCACTCGATGCAGGACCGTCAATAGCAATTTGAATGGATTTCATAATACCTCTTATCTAATGCGGACAATATCACCTGGGTGAGCCAACCAAGAACCTGTCGCCATTTTTTCAGGATTTAAACGCTCTAACTCAGCAATGGAAATACCACCACGTGCCGCCAATGCTCCAACTCCCTCCCCTGCTTGAACTGTTAGGGTAGAACCATCTGCAGCTTCTGTCAAGCTTGAGCTGGTTTCCGTAGTTTCAGCTGTATCTATAACTTCCGTTTCCTCTGTTTCTGTGACTTCTGTTTCAGTCGTCGTTTCCGTAGGGACAGTTGAACTTTCTGCTACCACAGCAGCATTGCTTGGATTGTAAAACTCTTTCGTCGAATCCGTCTTACTGCCACCAACAGATAGATAGAAGGCAATTGCCCCTATAATGATGACAATGATAAAGAAAATAATAGCCAGTACGGTAAATACTTTCGTACTTGCCAATCCTTTACTCAAGCGGTCTTTACGACTTGCTGCAGCTGTTTGATACACTTCTTCATTCCATGGCTCTTGTGACATTCTCGGGACAACTCCTTGTTTTTTTCTAAAAATATGATTAAAATAATAGTATGAAAATAAAACTTATTCCTGAACGGTGCATTGCCTGTGGGCTATGCCAAACCTATTCACCTGTGTTTGATTATGATGACGACGGTATTGTGATTTTTTCAGATAGAAAGAACCTAGAGAGAGATAGCGACCTAACTCCCGACATACTCGGAGCCATCAAATCCTGCCCTACCAAAGCCATTTCAATTGATTGATTTGGCTTTTTTTGCATAATAAATTTCGAAGTAATCTTGCTTCAACAAATGGTCAGACAAAACCACTTCCCCAGAAAATGCGGGATGCAGGGCTAAATGATTAACAAAAAACTTTTTAGGCCATTTCCGCATATGATAGACCTTTCCTTCAGGAAATTCATTGGAAAAGATGCGGACAGCAATATAGGAAACTTCCACTTTGGTTATCTGAGCAATTTCTATATCTTGTATGGCAAATAAATTAGCCGATACAATGCGCAATTGGCTTTCTTTTATTTCAAAATACCTGTGTAATCCTAAGATTACTAAGAGTAAAAATAGAAATATTAGTAAAAGAAATATTCCTGACACGCGTAGTTTTTCCAGCAACAGGGTCATGCTCATGAAAAGTGGAATGAAGGTAAGTGACCAGTAGATAATGCCCCAGGAAAGTTCTGGTTGCCAATGGTAACGAATTTTACCAAAAATTTTGATCATGTTGGACCTCCATCTATTATTCTAGCATAAAACAAGAGATTTTCCTATGAAAATCTCTTGTTTTTGAAATTTTTTATTACATTTACATGACAAACTTTGTCGAAGCGTAAAACAATTGAAATGATTTTGAAACAAAACAATAGTCGTACTTTAACTAATAACCAGCTTACTTCTTAGTTTCAATAGCTATATATTGAATAAGATCTTTCAGTTTGAGTTCTAATTTGGCTTGCTTTAATGTCATACGGTACTGATTAACTATTAGTAAAAAAATAATAGCTAAAAACACGAAATTAGCAGGGGATTCGATCCCAATCCAATCTGATAATTGACCAATGGCTTGGGGCACAAGTGCAAAAATAACTAGAATACCTGAAAAAAAGAACCAAAAGATACTATCTTCTATTTGAATATTGGATTTTCGAATATTCAATAGAATAACTGCCGAAGTCAAAACGGCTGTCACAATAAGTAATAATTGAAATTGAAGAGCCATTATTTCCTCCTAAAATTTTGTATCAACAAAATTGATGTGAACATATGAATCATATACTTAATTGAACGAGATAAAGTTAAATAGGATTGACCCGCCTGTCTTTCAAGCATTTTTACTTGGACTTCTTTTATCTTATAGCCTTGGCGAATCAGAAAAGAAATGGTATCAGGTTCCGGAGTATAGTTAACATTTAATGCAAAGTCCTTAATCAACTCTTGATTAAACATTCGCATTCCAGATGTTGGATCAGTAATCGTTTGACCTGTTGTTAATTTTATTGACCAGCTGATAAGACGATTACCTAACATACGTAAAGAATTATTTTTAGGTTCAGATACGAACCGCGAACCAATGACACAATCTTGACCTTTTTGAATTTCGGCTACTAAGTCCCCAACATATTCTGGAAGGTGTTGACCATCGCCATCAAACTGAACTGCCTGTCTATACCCCATCTTGTAGGCATATTTAAAACCAGTCTGAACGGCACCTGTTAAACCTAGATTCACCGGCAAATCAATAATATTAAATCCATTTCGGTGGCAAATTTCAGAAGTTGTATCTTTAGAACCATCGTTCACAACAACGTAATCAAATTCCTGAAAGTTCTTTTCTAGATTTCGCACAACCGCTTCTATTGAACCTTCTTCATTGTAAGCTGGAATAATAATCAGTGTATCTGATTTCTTATTAAACATATTCTCCCCTATCCATTAGACTCTTGACTTTTTTCATAGAAATAAATCAGAATTTTAACCATGAATTCCGGCCAAAATAGTCTATACATTTCCATATCTTCTTTTGTCCTGACATTATCTCTAATTGTGTTTGATGTTTCAGAATCCTGATGAATACGGTGGCACATCAGTTTATCAGAAACATAACCAAAACTTCCGCGATAATGCGAACTAATGTCGTACCATGCATACCAATCTAAATTTGTTCTCATTTTAGTTTCGAACTGAAAACCATTTAGTTTATCCATATCATAGGTCACGGCTGGGCAACAAATAGCATTGCCAAAAGCTAGAATCCTATTTCTCCAAAACATCCAATTTGGAAACCAGGACAGCACATTCAACATTAAAGTTTTAATCTTTAAATTTGTATTCGCTTCTATTTCTCGACCATCACGATACTCAACATAGTCAGAATACACAATTGTATGCTTTAAATCCCGACGGAACTCAGACAAAATTTTCTCAGCATAATTTTCTTTATACAAGTCATCCTGATGTGCAATCGTAACAAAGCGAGTATTGGCAAATGATAGAGCATTATTCCAATCAATACCAATCCCACCACCTTGCTTCACATGATAAGGAATTGAATATTCTTGACACAAGTGTTCAATGTGCTCACTAGGTGTCGAGGTATAAAGAATAATAGTTGATTTTACTGTTTGATTTCTCAAAGAAAGAATACATTCTTCTAAATATGGACTATCACCATAAGCACAAATCACAA
Source organism: Streptococcus sp. 32226D021BW (assembly GCF_053545015.1). NCBI lineage: Bacteria > Bacillati > Bacillota > Bacilli > Lactobacillales > Streptococcaceae > Streptococcus > Streptococcus sp. 32226D021BW. The sequence continues at coordinate 101,673 of NZ_JBPPVC010000005.1, forward strand.
AAGTGTGATTATTTTCCATAAATTTCTCTCCATACTACATTATAAATTTAAGTCTCAATAAAACTCAGTATCCACGTTTTACTTTTTGTTTATTTCCATTTTCGCTATCTTCCTATTAACAATATGATAAACCAGCAAACTTGACATGAAATAAACCAACATTGTCAAAGTAAAACTAATAGATGCACCTAAAATAGCAAACTTACTAATAAGCACTTTAGTTATTGCACTAGAAAATATGAACGCCAGTATAGTCGAGAATAGTAGATAATATTGCTTGCGATGAATTGTTAGTACATTATCAATCATTACCGAATAGACATTAAATCCAGCACCAACAAGTAAAATAATAAATGATAATAGATATGGTGACAAGTTTACTCCAAAAATAAGACTTAACATTGGAATTCCTAGTAAGTAGCCTCCAACTAAAACTAATAGATGTAAACCTATTAAAGCACCAAATATCTTTTTAACCTGTCTGTTATAAGCACTAAATTGACCGTTATGCAAAAAGATTGATATTTCTGTTAACATTGGTCTTAAAAGCATTAGTAAAAGATTAAGGACAAATGTTGGCATAAATAAAATATTGAAATCTCGTTGCAAACCTTCTCCAAGATGTCCTACAGTTATAAAACTATCAATAATAATTTTTGGTAAATTAAAAATGTAATTGATGATAAAGCTACTAATAAATAGAGCCAAACATAATTTAAGGATATTCCAACTGCCTTGCCAACTAGAGTTAATTTCGAAACTACTTCTGGAGAAGTTTAATTGATAATATCTAATATCTAAGAAATAGGACAATATTAAGTTAGTAAGAAAAAGTGAAATCGTAGCTACTAAAAGATTACCAGTAACTAACAAAACTAGAACAAACATAACAACAGTAGACAAGCTACGGTAGAATAAAACTTTCCCTGCTAGATCCGAACGCTGTTTTTGTTGAAACTCTCCTTGATAGACATCTGAAATGGCATCACACGCACGATAAAGAACCATGAAAACGATTATCCAATATTTTTCATTAGTAAAGCCTGTCACATTCAAATAAAGCATTAAACTAACTAACATTAGTAATATGCTCATTACTCTAGAAAGAAAGTAGGCACTAAATGAATAGCTCTCATTAACATCTGTAGCTTGAAAGTTTCTAACTCCAAATAAGCCTATCACTAAAAACTGTTGTCCCAGCGTAAAAGCAATACTAAAAGAATCTGCAATACTCGGAGATGTTAATCTTGATACAATTAAAAGTAGCACTATAGAAACAGCTGTCGAACTAATTGTCCCAAGCATATTCCAAAAATATTGATACTTAATACCTACTATTGGTTTAGTTTCTCCTCTCAAGTTATCTCCTTCTCACCTTGTTAAATTTGAGTATAGAACCCAACACTTACTGTAAAGATTACTAAAAATGACAAAAGATATTGAATAGCAATCGTCAATTTACGATCCACTTCCTCACTTGGTTGGATAATCGGTATAAAAGAGTTCAACCAATTTCCCAAAAACAATGGGATTAGACAGATCATAAAATAATAGTATCTTCCTTGCACTCCACCGACAGAAATATTGCCAGGATTATATACACGAGGATCTCCTGTAATTGCATATACCATCAAAAAGGTAATCCCTAACATAAGCAACACTGTATATGTTCCCCATATCTTAGGTACTGTGATGCGTGTACAAAGAATAAGTACAAATAGTACCGATAACACAATTAGTGTTGTAGCTGTAAATAGTAGCCCCGAATCATGACTAATATATTGAAGAGGACGTCGAATAAAGTTTTCTAAGATTGCCTCTGGTGCGCTAAGCATAGTTCTAATAATTGGTAACGGATGCTTCAAAAAGTAACCTAATCCAGGACTCTCTCCCGTCACCGAACCAGAAAAATTAAATATGTTTAAGATCCCTGAATAAATTACAGCAAATAGAATGACTGGAAAGAACGATACTACTCCTAGTATCCTTGCTTTCTTAGAGGCAAAGTATTCTTTTGGTAAGAAGGTTAATAAGGTTCCTAACAGAACAAAAGGAAACTTAGAAAAAACGAATAAAAGCACTAAACTTTGAAATTTGACAACAAACTTGGAGGTAATTTTTTCTTTTCGAGCCAAAACATTCGTAAGCAAAGCAACCAAAATAAGTGAAGCACCATAATATAAATAATCATAGTGGTAGCCAGAAACCACATAAAGAGCAGATGGTAGTGTCCCCATTAAATAAAGCATTTTTTGGTATACTTTACTAATCTTAATAGAGAGGAACACTAATAGCGCATAGGCTAATACATGGACTATTCTCCCTATGTAGTACGAGATATAAACCTTATTTGAAACCAAACGACCAATATTCCAGCCTATTGCCCCTGGTAAAAAAGAAGGATTATCAAAAGATTTCGGAACACCTGCAATTTTACTCGGTTGATGCTCTACATTATACCAGTAATCATCTCCCCTGAAGTTTGCTTGATTACGAATACCGTCATGTAAAAAGACAGAATCATAATCAGAAATTGTTTCATCACTGTATTCAAATAGAAAACTGTCAGAAATCCCAATTGCATTTTCTAAATGGGATTCTTCATCCAAAGCATATTGAACTGGTCGAATCAAAGCAATAACAATTCCAAAAGACAAAATGAGAAGAAAAGCATTTCGAGCTATTTTTTCAGGATTTTTGAAATCTACTAATAAAAAATAGAGAACAATAGCAATTACAATGTACCAAAAATTCAAATTGATTTTCCACTCAAATAGAATTGGCAAAGTAAGTTGTGCGAAAAAGACTAAGAAAATTCCAATGAAGATATTACGTAATTTCTCCATCACTATTTTTTGTATTTGCATACCACTTCTACCCTTTCTTCTTTTCTAAAGAATGTTGCGAAATATCCTGGTTTAAATCAACACGATTCGCCAGACGAATACCTCGCCATTTTTCAATATGAAAGAGTGGATTAACCAAAAGCCAATACATTCTTCTTTTCCAATTATAATCTTTATCAGAAATAATTTTTACACTATCTTTCAAACTTGCTTTGAATACATTTGTAACAACCGAGAAAATAGAAACCTTATTTGTTATACCACTGTTTAAACGAACATTATATGTTTCATCGAAAATTCGTCGTCTATACTCCGATAGTCGCACATCGTTCGAATGCTCAACAATTGCTTTTGCATTATAAACCTTGATATAGCCTGCATCTAATATGTCCTTCCCGTATTCGTAATCTTCTGAATAAGCTACAGGGCGATAACCAATTTTTTCAGTTAGAAATCGACGTGGGGCAGCAGAACACACATCACTATAAAAAGATTCTTTCGTATATTTTCCTCTTTGGCTCTCATCTAATCTTTGCCAGACAGTCAATGAATCAGATACGCCCTGTTCATTAAATACCGCTAGAATATCGTACTTCATCGCTGGAAAACAGTAATGACGTGGTTTTTGATTTCCTAATACGGCCACGATATCCGAGTGCATCGCAAAGGGTCTTACCATTTCCGCTAACCACTGCTCATTATGAGGAACTGCGTCTTGAGTAAGATAGACCATTATTTCACCTTGACTAATCTCAGCAGCCATTTGGCGAGTTTTCCCATGCGAAAATTCTTCCTTTGATAAATGAAGAAGACGGAGATTACCGTATTTTTCAGAAAAATGATTGATAATTGCAACCGAATTATCAGAAGAACCTGAATCTGTTATTAAAACATCCCACTTAAAATCTGTGACTTGACGGTATAAAGCAGATAATGTTTCTTCTAAATGGTCCCGTTCTCCGTTATAAACTGGAATAAACACCGTCGCTTTCAATTGATTAGCCATTCAAAACCTCTCGACGAATAATCATTTCAACTTTTTTATAACTCTCTTCCCAAGATAGCCCCGTATATTTATCGCTCATTTCTTTAGCATGTTCATTGATATCGGAACGCTCAACAGCCTGGCAAAGTTTTTCCGCTAGGGCCACAGGATAGGCTTCTGTATAGAGAATATCATCAATTTCACCAAGTACCATACGATTATTATCTCCATCATTCATGACTGGTACACAACCAGCCACCAAAAGTTCCAATGGTAATAATGAAACATTTGTTAAAGAGAGAACAAGACAAGCTACACTTTCGTGATAAACCTCTGCTAATTGCGCCTTATTTAAAATACCGCGGTCAACGAATTCAAAAGGAATATCATAATTAGACATATCTTGACCAAAGAATTCGATTTCGTATTCCGGATGACGTTCTTTAAAAATCTTTAAAGCCATTACTCCGATTTCAAATCCCCTACGCTCCGTATGGGCACGAGCATAAAAGGCAATTTTCTTCTTTTTAACGATAGGGGATTTTGGCTTATAAATATCAATATCCGCACCAAAATCAAAGTAGTCAGATTGCATCCCATATTGTCCAACTTTACTTACAAGCCATTTTCCTGCGGTAATACCATAAAAACCAAATTTATAGGTTGCTTCAGCCAACATATAACGCGACCCTACACCAAAGAAAACTGGTTCAAAATCTTGAACAAAGTAAAACTTATGTAAACGTTCCCCTTGAAGATTGAAGACTGCATAAGCAGTTTCCCAACTTGTTGCAAATACAAGGTCTTGATTTTTAAAATCCTCTAACTCTTCAACATCAACATCAATACCATAAGAACGCGAAAAAATATCTTGTGCTTCTTTGGCTGATTGAGGAATTGTGTTGTTATGATAGATATAAAATGTTATATGATGTCCTTGACTTTGTAAATATTTTACAAAACGTGAGATAGTCGTATGCCCGCCTCCGCCTGGTCCAACTGGTGGAGATACCCAAGCAATATTTAGAAATTCTTTATCTAACTTTTCTGGTTTGATATATGGATAATTGATATAGTCTGCAGTAGCTAGATCGACAAATTGTGGCATTTGTGGCAGAGTATTCATATCAATTTTTGAAGGTACACTTCCTCCAACTTGGATGTTCTGTCTAGTTGAGGTCAACTGTTGATAAACTTTTCGACTAACAGCGCGCAAGCCTTCATTCTTATATGTCCTAAAGACTTTTCCGAAAATGTTCATATTTTCACCTATCTTTTTATAATTTTTTTCAATACACTCTTCATTTCCCTAAGAGGCTTGGTTAATTTCCATGAAAGTGAGTCTTCTATTTTTTTTATTACATTTGTAAGATAGTCAATTTCAGTGGTTTTACTAACAATCTCATTATTCAAAGATTTAATATCCTGATACAACTCCTGTTTCGTAGTATTCAAAATTGAAATTTCTTCTGCCTGCTCAGCTACTATCCGTTCAAAATCTGCTATTCTTTCCTCATCCCAAGCAACATCACCTTCCAATAAAGCTTTCTTAAAGGTGGATGACCAAGTAAATGCGAAAATACGAATAGCCGAAATACTTAGTGGAAACTCACTCAATGGTAATGTTCGAAAAGTTGCATTATTTGAACAACCTGTAAACCCTTGTATCCGTTCTATCATTTCCTCACGAATAGTTTGATATTCTGTAGGATTTGGAAGAGGGTTATCAAGTGGATACTTCTCAGGATGTTCAATATATTCTTTATCAGTCAAACTATGTGGCAAAGTATCTAAACCACCATAACGTGCAGGTTCATATTTTTCTGAATCCTTGATTAGAAGAACAGGTGTTTCAAATGCCAATGATGGCATAAAGCAATGCAACCTCGTCGTTACAATTGCATGGGCTGATTGGTAAAGAGCTAGTATGTACTCCGCCACTTTAAAACGTTCCTCATTTTCCAAAAATGGGTAATGGTATACCGATAATTCGATAACTTCACGTTTAGTTGATTCTCGCATTTTTTTAACGACATCTTTAGGAACATCTACAGCTAAAATGAAGTCTTGTTTCTTAATGTCCGGATCACGTTGCAAAGTTAAAGTAACACATCCAGAAAAATAGGTTTCTAATCCCTGTTGCTTGAAAAACTCTAGCGTTTGTTCATCACGCGCCCCAACAGGACCATTTTTTTTAAGAAATTCTAAACTTTCAGTCGTTTCAAATGCCTCTCTAACCGCATCATCCTTCACACTAACATGTATAGAAGTCAGAAGCGGTTTTAAAAGGTCACTATTCTTAGGTGGCCATCCCTTCGGATCTCTATTATACCAACCATTCATAATTAACTTTGTTGGTTGATTTGGTTCCCACTCCGCCAACTTATCCCTATCAACATACTCATCAATGCGTGGTAGGAAACGTCTAGCGGCGATGCTTTGAACTTCATCACCAATATTCTCTGTTGAATAATTTAATAGCGCGAACTTATATTCCATACTATCTCCTAAATTTCACTCCAAGTGCCTTGAGCATTAAATTGACCACTGCGAGCAACATTTGCTTCCACAATATTTATCTTAGGCGGATTTCCTTCCATTGTGATATCTTCATATCCAAGAAGTTCACGTGTATCACTCCAAAATGAAACATTTACAGAATATTCACCCTTGATAAATTGTGATGCTGGAATTCTGCACTCAGCTAGATATTCACCTTCTTCTTTATTCAGAAGAGCCATATCTGCTATACTTCCTATTCCTGCAACCAAATTATCCCCGTAATCTCTAAAAGAAGTTCCTATAGTAAAGGTTAAAGGCTTATTTACTTTATATTTCACCTCGACCAAAATATCATCCGTTAGATAAAAAGTATCGGTTGCTTTGCTCGAATTTTTGGTTCGAATTGATAAAACATCAATACTATTTTTCCGCTTTTCACCTTTTTCTACAGTTTCTCCTTCAACTTTCTTACTATCGGTTCGGTGCTCTACATTACGTAAGGTATATTTTCCTGCAACCATATTGGGATCGCCAATGATAGAAATTTCTCCCGAATCAATCATCATGGCCTTTGTACAAAAACGTTGCACAGATGCCATATCATGAGTGACCAAAATAACTGTTTTCTTTTGTTTTTTTAGACTGGCAAAATACTCAAAACATTTTCTCTGAAAAGCTTCATCCCCTACAGCCAAGACTTCATCAAGTACCAAGATGTCACCTTCTGCCTTAATAGCAATTGAAAAAGCCAAACGTACCTGCATACCACTCGAATAATTCTTTAGTTTCTGATCCATGAATTCTTCAAGTTCAGCAAACTCTACGATGTCATCATACATAGCGTCAATTTCTGACCGTGTAAAACCAAGAAGGGCTCCGTTCAAATAAATATTCTCTCTCCCTGTTAGCTCCGGATTGAAACCAACTCCTAGTTCTATGAAGGGAACAAGTGTACCATTTACGCTTACTTTTCCTTTTTCAGGAACATAGATTTGTGAAATAATTTTCAATAGTGTAGATTTCCCTGAACCATTTCTACCAACAATTCCAAAAAAATCCCCTTTTTCTACTTCAAAAGATATATCTTTCAGCACCTGCTGCTCTTTATAGCCTTTGATTCCTCTAAAATAGTTTACCAATGTCGTTCTCAAACTTTGAGTTGATTCGGTTGGTAGTTTAAAAGTCTTGCTTACTGACTCAACTTTCAATGCAATTTCTTTGTTTGACATTATAGAATCTCCGCAAATTTCTTAGAATTCTTTTTAAAGATTGTAAATCCAATAATAAATACTACAATAGATATGAGATATGGAATAGCTACCATCCATTTATTGTCATAAATATCCCATGAAATTGTCGCCCCATCAAAGACAATGTGATGTCGAAGATCTTGTACAACTTGAGCAATAGGATTCATCATCATAATCTTGGCTACCCCAGTATGCCCTCTTTGTATGATATAGGTGATGGAGTAAATAATTGGTGTCGAGTACATCCCTGCTTGCAAGACTACTTCCCAAATCGGTCCCATATCACGATATTTTACAAAAAAGCTAGACAAAATGAATGCCAGTCCAGTTGCCAAAGTAATTAACTCTACAAATGCTGGCAATAACATCAACACACCAAAATCAAGCTGTACACCATTGATAATGGCGAAAAGCATAACTACTGCAATATTTATTCCATAGTTGATTGCCGCACCAATAATCGATGAAATAACTATAATTTCTTTGGGAAAGCTAATTTTACGCAATAAGTCACCGCGCGCTGCAATGGAAAGCATCCCCATATTTGTAGCTTCTGTAAAAAAGTTCCAAGTCACCATTCCAAGTAATAAACTGACAGCATAATGGGGTGTTCCATCATCAAATTTTAAAAACCGCACAAAAACCAAATACATGATTGTAAACATCATAAATGGTTTTAAAATTGACCACAGGTGTCCAATGATAGACCCTTGGTAACGTAATTTAAAATCAGTTTTAACCATCTCTCTTAAGAGAATTTGGTTTTCTTTATTTAATAAATTCATAACTATTCCTTATAAGCAAATTTTGTCACAATCAGTGTTGTAAACACGAAGGTGTGAAAAGCCTTATTTTTTCTCAAGCCATACTTCTTCAAAGTCTGATAGCGTTCTAGCATAGGTTTATCCATGATGGTCACAAAGGCTTGAACTAACTCTCTATCAGCCGGTGATAAGGGCTTATCAAGCAAAAAGCTGGCTTGTTTTTGACTGTTTTTAATCAAGTCCCAATAAACCTTGAATAAAATATGGGGACGAATCCATTTTTTAAATCGTTTAGAAATGGTTCTAGCTCCCAAAACATTATCCGCATGCTGGCGATAGAGTTCTCCAGGCTTGTCAATAAAAACCAGTTTACCCAAAGCCGAGGCCAACAAAGCTAAATACCAGTCATGCATCAAAATGTCTTCTGTTTCAGACCACAGCTCTGCTAGGGTATGGTTGATCATGGCAACACCACCAGTCACCGTATTCTCTGTCAATTCTTGCACCAACTCAGTATTGGCGTGGTGGGACTGGGAACGGATCATACTCTCGGTCATGACTTGCAAGTCTTGGTTGACGACGGTCAAATCCATATAAACCATGATAGGCTGGTCAGCCGGATAAGATTGGGCTTCCCGCAAACTTACTTCCAACTTGTCAGGCAACCAGACATCATCCTGATCACTAAAAAAATAATAGTCAGCCTTCTCATAACGAAGGAGGCGATGAAAACTTTTTATCACTCCTAGATTTCTTTGTTCTTCAACATCTATCAGGCGGATGCGACTGTCCTGTCTTGCAAAATCTTGAAGTACAGCCCTGGTCTTGTCACTAGACCCGTCATCTCGGACCAACAATGTCCAATCTGTGTAGGTCTGGTCCTGGATAGAGCGAATTTGCTCAGCCAAGAACTGTTGACCATTGTAGGTCGACATCAGTATATTTACTTTCATTGCAAAAATAATTCCTCGTATTCTTGGACTATCTTTTCCCAAGTATAAGCAGTGCTCATGTGCTCTTTAGCAATCTGTCCAAGTTCTTCTGCTTCTACTTCTCTGTCAATCCTGTCAATCAGTTGAGATAGATTACCCTGCTCCTTAGACCAATAATGAGCGCCATTCAGGGCTACTTTCTGGTTAAAATCAACCCCTAAAACTAAATTCTCATTGGTTTGGGCAAGTGCTTCGAGTAGGCTGGGATTGGTTCCGCCCACTTCATGTCCATGAATATAGGCACGGCATTGATTGCGAAGATACTTGAGCAGGTTGCTATCATAGACAGTTCCGACAAATTTAATCCGTTTATCCCGTGAAAAATCTGTTTCCTCTTCAAGCTTTTGGAAATAGGCAGAGCCTACATGATTAGCAACGATGACCAAATCACGCTCGGTCGAACTAGCCATGAATTCCTTGATAGCTGTCAGATAATTATTTTCAGGAACAAAACGACCGATAATCAAATAATAGCCCTTTTCAATCAAGTTCCATTGTCCAAAAAAATCTAAAACAGCTTGGCTATCTGACTGATAATCTGTCGGACTTAAATCCGTTCCGTAAGCAATAAAACGTGTTTTTGTTCCTGGATAGGCAGTCTGAATGTAGTCTTCAATACCTTCATTATCGGCAATCAGCAAATCTGCATGTTTTGCCATGAGCTTTTCAGCATATTTTAGATAGGATTGGACAGGTTTGGACCACTTGCTACGTTTCCATTCCAACCCGTCAGGATTGACAAATAACCTTCCCCCCACAGAGTGAATCTTCTTGGCAAAGGGAGCAATGAAGCCACCTATGGTATTTCCCAAAATATAGAAAATAGGAGTTTCCATACTTTGAGCTTTCACCAGTTCTAGCGCATAGGAAATGGCCATCATGTCGTAGGCAATGACGCGAGCCGGGCCTAGTTTGGGAGGATTGATCGTGAAGCAATCGGCTCCCTTATATTCTGAATGCTGATGGTGACTGCTGTCCGAGAGACAGGCCACATGGTAGCGGATATTGGGGCTTACTTGGTTGGAAACCAGTTGCTCGACAAAGGTTTCAAAACCTCCGTACTGGGCAGGCAAACCACGGCTACCGACGATAAAAATGTGTTTCATGTATCCTCTCCATCAAATTGCAGTTCTTTTCATTATACCATTTTTTCATTTTTTTTCCTATAGACAACCTGACTTGGTGTGAGTTCTTCCTCAAACAAGTCATTGAGAAATTTTGAGTTAATGAGAAAAATTTGATATAATGTATACTGGTTTTTACCAAGAAATAACTAACTATTAGAATAATACAAATAAAAATGAAATTACTAAAGAAGCTTATATCTATTTCCTTGACACTTTGCCTGTGCATTCTATTCATTAACTATACCAATATCATCCAAAAAGAATTAGGTGTTTCCAAAAATAGTGGTAAGGTTCGTATTGAAGCAAATGAAACTCAGCAATACATTGATAGTATTCAATTGAACGGAAAATACATTTCTAGCGAATCCGTCGTTAAAAACGAATGGTATATTGTCACACAAAATGTAGTCGATACTTTTTATATATCGCAAACCAAGGATAATGTTATGGAGTTCGATTTATCAATTCCTGTAAAATCCATTAGCTTTGAATACAGGGTAGGTGAGAAGGATAAATATATTCGCATTTATGTAGATAATGAATTAGTCCGAACAATAAATACTTCCAAAGGTGATAAACATAAAAACTTGGTTTTCATTTCCCTACCTACCAAAATACAGTTTAGTAACCAAAATTTCCTCTGGTACTTACATCTGGTAATTCTGGCATGTGGACTATTCCTATTTATTACAAGGAATAGTCTGTGGAAAATTAGAAAATGGAAACTTTTATCTCTAATCCTCTTATTAGCAATTCAATATTTCATTATTGAATTCATTTATCCACTATTCTATCGGAATGAGCTCGTTTTGTTCAACTCTAGTTTTAATCAAAGCGAACTACAATCGCTACTGTTTTCACTCACCACTCTCATTTTCGCTAGTTTTCTAGGTTATCAGCAAGTTCACTTTACGCTTATCCGTTTTTCTAAGTTTATTACCAACATCCTGTCATTTACCTCACTCCCGCTACTTTCTCTATTTCTTATCGAAAATAGCTACAGTCAATTTTCCACACTTTCACAAGAAAATATCGTCTATAATGCATTGATTATTGGACTATTCTATATTTTATTATCGTTCATATTTAATTTGCGACTTGCTAGTATACTCATCCTTGTGAGTTCTATCTTGTTGGGAATTAGCAATCAAATGATGATTGAAAGTCGCGGAACCCCACTACTCTTTTATAATATTTTCCAATTAGAAGACGGCTTAAATATTGCATCTAGCGTAGCTATTACCTTTAATAATCGGATGCTACAAAGCATAATATTCTGTTTTATCCTAATTACCTACTACAGCTGCCTGCCAAAGTCCAATATACAAACACTTGTTCCATGCCCTAACACAAAAAAAGTCTATCAAATGAGATGGACAAAGCGTTGCATTCATTTGTTGATAGGATACTTAGCCATTTTCACACTCATACCATTTATCAATAGAGCAGTAGTCAATAAAGTAAGTATTGATTTAAATTATTGGAAAATGTATGTCACATACGGTGAATACGGCTTACCACTCTCGCTCGCTTCTTTCTACGAAGATAGTAAAATATCAAAACCAAAAGGTTATACCACTTCAACACTAGGTAGCATTTTTGAAAAATATCCGACTGAAATTGTAAATCAAGAATCCCAACCAAATATTATTTTCATCCAAAATGAATCACAAGCTGATCTTTCTAAGCTAAAGGGCATTAACCTGCAGCCTAATCCATTAGCAAACCAACATGCTCTGAAGGACAATGCTATCCATGGTACTTTAAATGTATCTGTTTATGGAGGAGGTACTGCAAATACTGAATACGAGGTTCTAACAAGCAATCCTATTAGTTTGCTGTCATCCAATCTATTTCCATATCAACAGATTATCAATCAAGAACGCCCTTCTTTTGCAACCTATCTTCAAAATCAGCAATATGATACTGTGGCTATGCACCCTCAATCCGGGAATAACTATAATCGTAAAACCGTATATCCACTTCTAGGTTTCAACAAGTCCTACTTCCTAGATTCAGAACCTGGTATAGACACTCTTTCAACTTTAACAACTGAAAGAAATTGGCCATCTGATCAATTTTTATTTAATAACTTGAAAAAACTTTATTCTCAAAAAGGAAGTAACCCTCTCTTTAGCTTCGTTGTAACAATGCAAGGACACGGTGGTTATTTAACTAACGAAAGCTCTTACACTAGGGAAGTTAGTATCAATGGTTCTACGTCAGATTATTTAGCTGAAACCGAATTCCTAACAAGCATGAAACATACCGACGAAGCTTTCGCGGACCTCATTTCTTTTTTCAGTACATATAAAGAACCAACTGTCATTATTATGTATGGTGATCATCAGCCAACTTTAAGTCAAGAGTTCTACACTCAATTTATGGATACAAATAGTCCATCCGCCAAATATACAACTCCATTTGTTATTTGGGCAAACTTCGATATCCCTAAAAAGGAAAATACAACTATCAGTCCTAACTATTTAGTCCCTTATTTAATGTCCATACTAGCTGAATCTAAGTATCCATTACCTCGGACAGGCTACCACCAGTTTTTGGATGAAGCACAAAAGACAATGCCTATCCTAACAAGCTGGGGTAATCTAGACACCACTGGAAAAGCTATTGATAATATTGAGGAACTGCCTATTTACCAAACCTACCTCCAATTAGAATATAATAATGCTATTGATAAACAGACAAAACTAGAATTTTTTGAATAACAGAAAGAACTCTTGCTCCGAGGTAGCAAGAGTTCTTTCTATAACAAAAACTAAGAATCCAATTTATTTAGTGCATAGCGTTCAATAACTGATTTTATTTTTTCACCATACTGAGGATCAGTAGCATATCCAGACTTTTGTAGAGCATTTGCTGCATCTACATAATTAGTCGCTGTTCGAAATTCCTGATAATTTTTTGTTCTCCACGGAGTTGACGTGAAGAAATTACCATAATCCGTCACACTATCAGCTACTGATTTATAGGATCTAAAGCTGGCTTTTTCGGTTACAGAAGTACCATTTCGCACTTCTCGTGTTTCAACCTCAAAAGTTTCGCCTTGCCAGTTTTGTCCAACCTTTATCCCAAATAAATTATTGGCTTCTTTTGCTAGTTTCGAGGTTCCCCAAGCACTTTCTAAAATAGCTTGCGCTAAAATAATACTTGGTACAATACCTGTCTTCTTAGATACTGAAACAACAGCTGGTTTCAACGCTTCTACGAACGACTTCTGAACATCATTCATTTGAGCCGCAATAGCTTTGGTAGAAACCAGTCGGCTCGTTTCTTCATTAGAATATGCCTTTTGGAATGATTGTTCAGAGTTAATTACTTTCCCCCAACAGAACCATACCAATCCATAATTCCTTGCGTCAAAGCCTTAGCAAGTTTAACATGGTACTTCTCTTCCTTAATGACAGCCAGTTCAGATGGATTATCCATAAAACCAAGTTCTACTAAAATCGCTGGAATGGCCGTTTCTCTCAGTACTGCAAAGGTTTCTCTTCTGACACCTCGGTCAGTCGCACCTGTTTCCTTGATTAAGTTCGATTGAACTTTTACAGCTAAGATTTCGCTTTCAGCTAAGCGTGTTGGATCATTGTGTTTATCTTGATTGATTTTCGGCTGATACTCAGGATCATACTGATACCAGTAGGTCTCAATTCCTTTTACTGTCGATTGTACACCAATACCCGTCGCATTAAAGTGGATACTCACAAACAAGTCCGCATTGCTTTCGTTAGCCATACGAGAACGTTCGGTTCGGAAGTCAACATCTGTATCGCCTGTACGAGTCATCAATACATTTATACCACGTGCTAAAAGGTTATCACGTAATTTATTTGAAACAGACATAGCTAAATTCTTCTCATGGATTCCCCCATAAGAAGCACCCGAATCCCTACCACCATGACCTGGGTCAATATAAACTGTATAGGAACGTGTTGATGGAACATCTACTGTCGTAGAGCCGATTAAATCTCTAGTATTTGCATATCGATAATACACTTCTATGTGGTACGTACCTGTATCGTTTCTATGTAGTCCTTTGGCTACCTCTACATGGTATGTTCCATCACTTTTACGATTTGCACTGTAAGATTTCAAATCATCTTGATTATTCTTTTCTGACCAAACTGCTACCTCTACATCTTTGATAGGCTCCGCACCAACAACATTAGAAACAGATACAGAAAATGTTCCCTTTGTTGCATCAACTAATTCAGCTGAAATTGTCCCCTTAGCTGATGATTGTGGTAAATTAGTGGTCGTTTGAGCAACATAGGTCATACTGCCATCCGTACCGCGATAATACAAGTGAATATGGTACTTACCTGTGCCATACTTATGCTTACTCTTTGGAACAGTAACTTTAAAGCTTCCGTCTGATTGACGATCTGCAGTATGGTAAATGATATCATCTTGTCCATTGCTTTCCGTCCAAGTAGGAACCAAAACCTTACTCAAACCTCGTGGGGCTGATACATTAGTAACATGGACATCAAAGCTACCTGATTGGGCATTGACATTCGAAACTGAAACATTACCACTTGTCTTTAATTCTGGTAAAGTAGTGGTCGTTTGAGCAACATAGGTCATACTGCCATCCGTACCGCGATAATACAAGTGAATATGGTACTTACCTATGCCATACTTATGCTTGCTATTAGGAACCGTTACTTTGTAACTTCCGTCTGATTGACGATCTGCAGTATGGTAAATGATGTCATCTTGTCCATTGCTTTCCGTCCAAGTAGGAACCAAGACCTTGCTCAAACCTCGTGGGGCTGATACATTAGTAACATGGACATCAAAGCTACCTGATTGGGCATTGACATTCGAAACTGAAACATTACCACTTGTCTTTAATTCTGGTAAAATAGTGGTCGTTTGAGCAACATAGGTCATACTGCCATCCGTACCGCGATAATACAAGTGAATATGGTACTTACCTGTGCCATACTTATGCTTACTCTTTGGAACAGTAACTTTAAAGCTTCCGTCTGATTGACGATCTGCAGTATGGTAAATGATATCATCTTGTCCATTGCTTTCCGTCCAAGTAGGAACCAAAACCTTACTCAAACCTCGTGGGGCTGATACATTAGTAACATGAACATCAAAGCTACCTGATTGGGCATTGACATTCGAAACTGAAACATTACCACTTGTCTTTAATTCTGGTAAGGTAGTGGTCGTTTGAGCAACATAGGTCATACTGCCATCCGTACCGCGATAATACAAGTGAATATGGTACTTACCTGTGCCATACTTATGCTTACTATTAGGAACCGTTACTTTGTAACTTCCGTCTGATTGACGATCTGCAGTATGGTAAATGATGTCATCTTGTCCATTGCTTTCCGTCCAAGTGGGAACCAAGACTTTGCTCAATCCTCGTGGGGCTGATACATTAGTAACATGAACATCAAAGCTACCTGATTGGGCATTGACATTCGAAACTGAAACATTACCACTTGTCTTTAATTCTGGTAAGGTAGTGGTCGTTTGAGCAACATAGGTCATACTGCCATCCGTACCGCGATAATACAAGTGAATATAGTACTTACCTGTGCCATACTTATGCTTACTATTAGGAACCGTTACTTTGTAACTTCCGTCTGATTGACGATCTGCAGTATGGTAAATGATGTCATCTTGTCCATTGCTTTCCGTCCAAGTGGGAACCAAGATTTTGCTCAATCCTCGTGGGGCTGATACATTAGTAACATGGACATCAAAGCTACCTGATTGGGCATTGACATTCGAAACTGAAAGATTGCCTGAAAGACTCGTTGTCCTTGGCATCGAACGTAAACTGGTTCCAACCTGTGTCGATGAAGTTGATGAACTTGTTTCAGTTACACTAGAAATTACAGATTTAGTACTTGCTCTAGTGGACGGATTTGGAATACTAGCTTCAGTAGAAGACGCCGTAAGACTGGACGTACTGATTTCATCAGTAGAGCTTTCCGAAAGTTTGGACGTGCTAATATCAGTGGATAGAACAGAAACACTGGACGTGCTAGTGTCAGTGGATTGATCAGAAACACTGGATGTGCTAGTGCCAGCGGATAGGTCCGAAAGATTGGATGTGCTAGCATTATTAGAACTATCAGCTTCCTCTGAAATACTCCTTACCTCTTCCTCCACTTGTAAATCAATGGAAGATGACGAACTTACAACTGTAGAGCTAGTCGAGTTAAGCTGTGCTGAACCTGATTCGTTTTCCTCTGTTACATTCTCCAAAGTAGCCGAATAACTATTTTCTTGCTCGACCGATGGCTGTCCGCTAGAATTGGCTACAACTCCCGCAATAGCATTCTGAGGCGTTACATTTTCAGCATCAGCATGAACAACTTGACTACTTAAGACCAATGTGCAAAGTGAAAGGAATACAATTATCTTTTTCACTAATTCCTCCTTTTCTACGAAACTTCTCACCTCGAAAAGTTTCTTGAGTATTCTAGTATGCTCACAAATACATTTGCAAAGCATACTGTTCAATATTGGTATAGAAAACTACCACCCACCTTCTATAATTATACAATTTTAATTATAGCATATTTCTTTTTTGATGAAAAGTTATTATAGAAAATTTTGACCAGTAGAATGAAGAAAAATTAGCATTTCCCCTGCTTATAAAAAGCTTCCAGAGCTTCTTGCCAAGTTGGGATGACAAAGCCTGTGGCTTTTGCCTTATCCAAGCTCATGGTTGAGTTAAATGGACGTTTTGCTTTGGCTGGGAATTGGCTAGAATCCACTGGCAATACTTTGGTGTTAGTATCCTTGAGGATTTCTGTCGCAAAGTCAAACCAGGTTGTATCTTCTGCCGCATCGTTTGACAAATGATAATAGCCAAATTCTTGACCAGTTTCAACCAAGTGTACCATGAATTCCGCAAGGGTACGGGTCCAAGTTGGGCGACCGTGTTGGTCGTTAACAACTGTCAAGGTATCGCGGGTTTCCGCAAGATTTTGCATGGTGAAAACAAAGTTTTTACCGTAGTTACCAAAGACCCAAGCTGTACGAACGGTGTAGAATTTGTCAGCAAATTTCTCGACTACTTCTTCACCCAGACGCTTGGTACGACCGTATTCAGATTGAGGATCTGGTTGGTCATCTACTTGCCACTCTTGACCGACTGGCAAATCACCGTTGAAAACATAGTCTGTTGAGATATAAACAAGGGTTGCACCGTATTTGGCTGCTGCCTTGGCAACATTTTCAGAGCCTGTTACGTTAATCTTGTAGTTGAGTTCCTTGCCTTCATCCTCAGCCATATCAACAGCTGTATAGGCTGCACAGTGGTAAACAACACTTGGCTTGACCTCTGCAAAGAAGGCATCTACCTTTTCTGCATCTGTGATGTCCATTTCTGCTACGTCAGCAGCAACATACTCGACACCACGCTCATCCAAGAGGTAACGTAACTCAGTTCCCAACTGACCATTTGCACCTGTAATTAAAATCATATTTGCTCCTTATTTCAAGAAAGGCTTGGACCAAAGCCCCAGCCTTCAATTGTCTTATTTAATAACTTCTTGCGTTTTCGCGTAATTAGCTTCAACAGCTTCTTTTTCAGCCTTCCACCAGTCTTGGTTATCTGTATACCACTGGATAGTTTCTTCCAAACCTTGAGAGAAATCTGTAAATTGTGGTGTCCAGCCAAGTTCATCACGAAGTTTGCTTGCGTCAATAGCATAGCGCAAATCGTGTCCTGCACGGTCAGTCACGTGGTCGTAAGCATCTTTTGGTTGACCCATTTTTTCAAGAATCAATTCAAGAACTTCCTTATTGTTCTTCTCACCGTCAGCACCGATTAGGTAAGTTTCACCCATACGACCTTTTGTCAAAATTGCCCAAACACCAGTCGAGTGGTCGTTGGTATGGATCCAGTCACGAACATTCTTGCCTTCACCGTAAAGTT
Source organism: Streptococcus sp. 32226D021BW (assembly GCF_053545015.1). NCBI lineage: Bacteria > Bacillati > Bacillota > Bacilli > Lactobacillales > Streptococcaceae > Streptococcus > Streptococcus sp. 32226D021BW. Next base: position 120,075 of record NZ_JBPPVC010000005.1, read on the forward strand.
TTGGCTTAATACCTGCCAAGATATTGGTGATTTGGCGTGGGATAAATTTCTCGATGTGTTGGTAAGGACCGTAGTTGTTTGAACAGTTTGAAATCGTTGCTTTGACACCAAATGAACGTACCCATGCTTTGACAATCAAGTCGGATGCAGCCTTGGTTGATGAGTAAGGTGATGATGGGTTGTAGTTGGTTTCCGCAGTAAATTTCTCGCCTGGACCTTCGCCATGACCTGGCAAATCTTCACGCAAAGGAAGGTCACCGTATACTTCGTCAGTCGATACATGGTGGAAACGGATGTCGTATTTACGAGCTGCTTCAAGCAAAGTGTAAGTACCGATAAAGTTGGTATGGATAAATGGGCTTGGATCGTTAAGAGAGTTGTCGTTGTGGCTTTCTGCCGCATAGTGAACAATGGCGTCTGCCTTAGCTGCTAATTTATCAACCAATTCAGCATCTGCGATATCACCAACAACAAGCTCAACACGGTCACCAAGAATAGCTTCCAAGTTAGCCTTGTTTCCTGCATAAGTGAGTTTATCCAAAACAGTTACGTGAACGTCTGGATGATTGTTATACACATAGTGTACGAAGTTTGAACCGATGAAACCAGCTCCACCAGTTACGATGATATTTTTAAATTGAGACATTTTTTTCTCCGAATTTTTCTTATTTTGATAGTTTCCTTAGGTAGTGGGGACGCCAGCAAACCTTCGGTTTCATGGCTAAATTTTGAACCTAAGGTTTCAAAATTTCCCTGCAAGATTACGTAAAACGTAATCTCGGAACCTGTATTCACAAGTGAAGTACTTTTATATAAGAGATAGTTTTTCGCTAATCAAGGCAGTTTTTTGAGGGAATACTGACTGTATTCTGAAAAAAACTAACGATGAATAGCTGAAAAAATAGCCTTAGATGAACGTACTGAACTATGAATACAGGCTCCTATTTTCACTACGGCGGAAACTATCGCTATTGGCTAGCTTTGCTCGCCCTCTTGCATTATCAGACTACTTCAAGATTTCTTTCAAGTAAGCAATCTTAGCAAAGTCTTTTTGATTGTTATTTTCTGCTCGGTAGGAATCTTTTGAAGAGGCTTGGTAGATTTTTAGGTATTGTTCAAGCGTCGGTAGGAAATAGCGAACACCTGCTGTTTCTAGTTCTTCCAAATCTTCTAGCTCTACACCAGCAAATTCAGGCAGTGAGTGAAGTCCACCGAATTCAACAGATAAGCCATCTTTATGAAATTCATGTTCGTGACGGTCAACCAGGACATAGCCGAGTTGATTCATCATGGCTATCAGCTCATCTGCACGGTAAATCCGTTCGTCGTCTGGGGCGTCCCAGCCAAGCGGATCACTTGGAACATGGATATCCAAATCTCCTGCCTGCCAGTCCCTCCCTGTCCGCCTTTCCAAACCAACTGAGCCCATTAACAAGGGGGTAATTCCTAGCTTGTTTAGCTGCTCTGCTATTTCCAAAAAGGCTTGAAACATTAGAGGTCCTCTTTTCTCAAAGGCTTGACGTCTTTGAGAAGTGGGTGATTTTTATCTGCCTCTGAAACTTCCGCTTCCTCTAGGTTCTCCCACTGGATGTCGAGGCTAGGGTCAGCGTAGTTGACGAAGGCATACTTAGGCTTGAGTTCCAAAGCCCAGTAGTCGTTGACCAAGTAGCTGTAAGCCACGAAATCTGACAAAACTTGGAAACCATTGGCAACGCCACGTGGGACGAAGATACCTTTTGAAGCATCGATAACAGTTTGATAGGTATTACCGAAGGTTTCGCCTTCACGAAGATCGACCCAAGTTCCCAAAACCTTACCACCGTCTGCTACTGAAATGTATTTATCCCAAGGCTCTGCATGAAGACCACGAAGAACGTTTTTGCGAGAGAAGGAAACATTATTTTGCAATTTTCCTTCTGCAAAGAAGCTTTCAGGGAAGCCGAGCGGAAGCATTTTTTCCTTTTGGAAATTCTCCTTAAACCAGCCACGGTTGTCGCCATGAACAGGAATGTCGAATTCTAACATTCCTGGAATAGCTTCAACTGGGCGAGCTGCTAGTGTTTTACCGAAAAAGTTTTCTGTCATTAGGCTTCTCCAATCAAACGGAGCAAGTATTGTCCGTATTCATTTTTCTTAAGGGGTTGCGCCAATTCATGTACTTGTTCTTTTGTAATGTAGCCCATGCGGTAGGCAATTTCTTCCAAGTTCGCAACTTGAACATTTTGCAAGCGTTGAACCGTTTCGATGTACTGCGCAGCTTCCAAGAGGCTTTCATGCGTACCTGTATCCAACCAAGCAAATCCACGTCCCATGAGTTCCACAGACAAGTCGCCACGTTCAAGGTAGGCCTTGTTGACATCTGTAATTTCCAACTCACCACGAGGGGACGGTTTGATATTTTTGGCAATCTCCACAACATCGTTGTCATAGAAGTAGAGACCAGTAACCGCAAAGTTTGATTTTGGCACTTCTGGTTTTTCTTCGATGGAAATGGCATTCATGTCTACGTCAAATTCCACCACACCAAAACGCTCTGGATCTTTGACTTGGTAACCGAATACTGTCGCACCTTTTTCTTTGCTAGCAGCCCGTTGCAACATCTTGGTCAAGCCATTTCCATGGTAAATATTATCACCCAAAATCAAGGCTACATTGTCATCACCAATAAAGTCTTCACCGATGATAAAGGCTTGTGCCAAGCCGTCTGGACTCGGTTGTTCAGCGTAAGAAAGAGAGATCCCCAATTCTGAACCATCGCCTAACATATCCTTGAAACGAGGCAAATCCTGCGGAGTTGAGATAATCAAAATATCCTTAATCCCTGCCAACATGAGGGTTGACAAGGGATAATAGATCATTGGTTTATCGTAAATGGGCATCAACTGCTTGGATGCTGCACGAGTCAGAGGATAAAGGCGTGTACCTGAACCACCTGCTAGAATAATACCTTTCATATAAGAGTACCTTCCCTCATTTAATAATCAGTTCATTATACCATATTTTCAGAGATAAAGTCATAAGAAAAAAGCCTGAACATCAGACTTCCTCCTTTTATTCCTTAACCAAGTGCAACATCCAGAACCATCATAATGATAAACCCAGCCATGAGCCCAAGTGTTGCAATATCTGTATTGCCATTGGTCTGAGATTCTGGAATCAATTCTTCCACCACAACGAAAATCATAGCTCCTGCCGCAAAGGACAGGGCGTAAGGTAAAATCGGTGTCATATACGTCACCGCCACCGCACCAATCAGGGCTGCAATCGGCTCAACAATGGCGGACATGGAGCCCCAATAAAACGCCTTCCATCGTGACGCTCCATCCGTCCGAATAGGAATGGCCAAGGCTGCACCCTCAGGGATATTTTGCAAACCAATTCCAATCGCAAGTCCTAAAGCACCTACAAAAGCAGCTGGACTGTAATTAGAAGCCAAGGCACCAAAAGTCACTCCGACTGCCAAGCCTTCGGGAATATTGTGGATAGTAATAGCCAAAAATAGCAGAGCTGTCTTAGATAGGTTTTTCCTGTTCTTCTCGTCGCCACCTTCTGCCTGCTCTTTATCATGTCCCAAGTGCAAATGCGGTACCCAGGCATCCACCAAACGCAAGAAAATACCACCGACTGCAAAGCCGACTGCAGCTGGAATCCAAGCCAGACTGCCATAGGAAGCTTCAGCATATTCAATAGACGGAGCCAGCAAGGACCAAAATGAAGCTGCAATCATGACACCGGCAGCAAAACCAAGCATGGTATCCAGCAAGCGACGACTGACCGTCTTAAAGAAAAAGACAATGGCTGAACCCAGAATAGTACAAAACCATGTAAATAAACCACCCAGCAGCGCCTGTAGAACCACAGACTGTTCCGTAAACCAAGCCATTTCACATCTCCTTTTTAACTGCACATAGTATGATAATTAGGATACCCTAACTATCCTAAAAAATCAAGAGGAAGACAGAAAAAAGCCACAACTTTTGTGACTTTTACAAGTGTCTAAATGGATTGGTGGAAACGGTCGAAGGAAGAATGTCCACATCCCAGCCCTCTTCTGTTTTCCAAGTTTCCAGTAAATCTGCAATTTTTTTGATAAACAAGGCTTCGATATGATGACCTGGATCAATCGCCAGCAAGCCTTGTGTCAGCATATCCTGACCCGTATGGTAGTAAATATCGCCCGTGATGTAAACATCTGCCCCCTTGGCAAGAGCCTCATGGTAGTAGGAACCGCCACTTCCGCCACAAATCGCCACACGACTGACATACTGCTGGGCTTGATGCCCATAGGTCACCAGACGAACAGCATCTAGACCAAAGACCGACTTGACTTTCAAGGCTAATTCTTCCAAGGTCTGCTCTGCTATTGTCCCCACACGACCCAGCCCCTGCCCCTCAGCAGTTTCAATCAGATAGCTAGTATCCTGAATGTCCAGAAGCTCACAGAACCAGTCGTTGAGGCCGCCGTCTACCACATCTATATCTGTATGGCTAACATAGACCGCAATATCGTGCTTAACCAGATCCAGATAGATCTTGGTCTGAAGATTGTCCGCCACCAAATCCTTGATCGGACGGAAAATCGGAGCATGCTTGACGATAATCAAGTCCACCTGCTTGTCAATAGCCTCTGCCACCGTCGTTTCACGGATATCCAGAGCCACCATGACCCGACGAATGTCCTTCTTGAGCGTACCGATTTGCAGCCCTTTCACATCGCCCTCCATAGCCAAAGATGGCGGACAAAAAGCCTGATAACGCTCAATCACTTTACTTGCTAACATGAAGCACCTCCTGAATTTGTTGGATTTTTTGAGAAATGGCAGAGCGGTCAGCTTGGCGTTCAAGGGGTACTTGTTCCAAGGCATAGGTCAACTTGTCCAGTTCCTTGAGCCACTTCTTCTGGAAGGCTGCAGACTGCTCTTCCAGCAAATAAGGACCAAACCGCAACTGGTCAGCAGTTAAGTCTGACTTGCCTTTCTCCGCCACTAAGATTTCATAAATCTTGTCATTCTCTTCCAAGATTTCCTCTGCAATAATCTGAAAATCATGGGCGGCCAGCCAACGACGGACATCGTCTTCACGATTGTTGGGCTGCAAAACCAATCGCTCTACAGAAACCAGCTTGTCCTTACCAGCCTCAAGAATATCCGCAATCAGACGACCACCCATTCCCGCAATTGTCACGGTACTGATTTGATCAGCCTGCTCAACTGCTGCCAAACCATTTGCCAGGCGAACTGAAATCTTGTCTGACTGCCCTGCCTGCTCCACATTTTGAAGAGCTGACTGGTAGGGACCTTGAACCACTTCACCAGCGACCGCAAATTCAATTCTGCCCTGTTCCACCAAAAAAAGAGGGAGATAAGCATGGTCACTCCCTACATCTGCTAGTCGAGCCCCTTGGGGCACATAGTCTGAGACTGTTGCCAGTCTTTTTGATAATCTTGTTTCCATTTTAATCTTTCCACATCCACATGGCATCCAAAAAGTCACTTGAAACTGTCACATTTTTAGCTTGTTGGCCTTCTCTTTCTGCATTTTTAGCTTCTACCTGAGCGACACTTGTGATGCCTTCCCGACGCCAGTTGCGCAAAATAGCCTGGATGTATTTCCAATTGGTTTTATTGTTAAAAACAGCTTCTTTTAAGGCGGCCCGAACCAAGTCAACAGAAGTTTTATCATCTTCGATTGTCTTCTGTAAATCCTCAATTTCATAAGGTGACAAGAGGCGCCCCAACTCCCGTTCAAACTCACCGACCATGGTTTTCAAGTCATTTTCAGCCGAAAGGAATTGGACTGCTTCTTTAGGAGCTAGTAATTCATCTAACTTTTCTAAGGCCGGAAAGGCATCGAAAATCATTTCAATTTCACCAGCAATGCTGATGGTCTTAAAGTCCAGTAGGCCAGCTTCTTGCAAATTTTCAATAGACTGGTTGACCTGGGCAACAGTCCTGCCGATTGCCTGAGCAATCTCACTAGGAGCCAAGGCTTCTAGCGGTGATGTATTTTGATAAAAGAAAAATTGCCAGACCAAAAAATCATCTGCTGATGGAAAAAGCTCCTGATAATGAAATAAAATCGCTGCAGGAAGGACCAGTTGTCCCTGCCGAAATTGCTGTGAATAGTTCATATTTCCTCTTTAAAGACTAAAGACTTGCTGAAAGGGCTGACTGCTCAAAGGTTTTCCAATCATAAGGTGTTTCCTGATAGACAGCATAGTTGACCCAATTCGTAAAGAATTGGGCTGCTGGAAGGTTCCAGGACAAGGATGGTCTACTTGTAGGATCGTCTTCCTTGAAGTAATTTTCTGGGACATGGGGATTTTTTCCTGCCAAACAATCCCGCTGGTATTCTTTAGCTAATGTATCTCTGTCATATTCCAGATGCCCAAAACTATAGACTTCTCTCAAGTCCTTGCTAGCTAAAATTGACAATCCCACATCCTTGCCCTGTGACAAAATCAACAAGTCATCTAGATGGGCAATATCCTCTTCCTTGACCTCTGTGTAGCGTGAGTGTGGTGACCGAAATTCGTCGTCAAATCCACGCATGAGAGAACAAGTGGGATAGGTTACCTCTTGACAATAAACACCTGATAATTTTCTTGCCATGGAGTGTTTTGGCACGCCATAGCGAGCATATAAACCAGCCTGCGCCCCCCAACAAATATGTAGGGTTGAATAAACATGAGCCTTAGACCATTCGAAGACTTGAACTAGCTCTTGCCAATAATCTACTTCTTCAAATGCTAAATTCTCCACTGGTGCCCCTGTGACAATCAAACCATCAAAAAACTCATCCTTGACCTGTTCAAATGTCTTATAAAATTGCTCCAAGTGATCCGAATGAGTATTTTTTGACTCATGACTTGCCATGTATAGAAATTCAACTTCTAATTGCAAGGGAGTATTTGCTAAAAGACGGAGCAGCTGAGTCTCCGTCACAATTTTCTGTGGCATGAGATTGAGAATTAAAATCTTGATAGGGCGAATGTCCTGATGACTTGCACGGACGCTGTCCATGACAAAAATATTCTCTTCTCTCAAAATATCTACTGCTGGTAATGATTTTTCAATTTTAATCGGCATAAGCAACCTCCTGAGTTTCTTATATTTATTATAAGACAGGTTGTTATGCAATTCAATTAGAAGAAAATAAGTACCAGTTATAAGTTTTGGCTATAACAATCTTAATAATGCATCAAGACTTTATAGTCGTAATCACCGATTGCTTCGCGACCCTTGAGATCATCCAACTCGATCAAGAAGGCGCAACCTGCAACAATACCGCCAAGTTTTTCAATCATTTCGATGGTCGCTTTGACAGTACCACCAGTTGCCAACAAGTCGTCAACGATAAGAACACGTTGACCTGGCTTAATCGCATCCGCATGCATGGTCAAAGTATCCACACCATACTCTTTTTCATAGTCAGCTGAGATAACTTCGCGTGGTAGTTTGCCTGGCTTACGAACTGGGGCAAAACCAATACCCAATTCAAAAGCAACTGGGCATCCCACGATGAAACCACGCGCCTCTGGACCAACAATCATATCGATTTGCTTGTCAGTCGCGTACTGAACAATTTCACGTACGGCATAGCTATAAGCGTTGCCATCAGCCATCAAAGGACTGATGTCACGGAATTCGATACCTTCTTTTGGATAATCAGGAATGGTTGCGATGTAATCTTTTAAGTTCATTTTCATCTCTCTTTAAATTTTTAGTTTTACTCTTTATTATACCATGAAATTAGTTTTTGGTACATTTCAAATCTTATATCTTTGGCAAATCGCCTACCCAAGCTAGCTACAAGCGCAGCTCTGCTATGTCCCTTATGGGAAAAATAGCCTTGGGAATTGAAATAAGATTGTTCCCAAGCTGTCTGATTAAGCTTGCTTTTATGCTTAGAAATGCGAGTAGGAGAAAGATAGGTCCCAGCTTTAGACCTAATCATTTTCTTACGAAAAGGAGGGTCATGCGGACCGACTGGAGCCATGTCTAACTGGTAATGGCGCTGATTATTGGCTCTGGCATAATTGAAAGAGGCTCCATTGACAACACCGTTTTTAGAAGGTCTTTCTTCTAAAATCAAGGCAAATTGTCCATCTTGTACCAGGATGAATTCGCTATGAAATCCAATCAAGACCTTAAGATTGATGGGTAATATTTTTTTCTCATCCCTAGCAAAAAATTGCTTATTATGCAGACGGGCAGATTCTCTCAAACGATAGGACCAACGAGGCAGACTAGCCAGGTAGGCTGCCAAGGCCTGCCAATCTGATTTTCCTTGTCCATAGTGCTGACGAACCCAAGTCGCCTGCTGGTAGGAAATCAGATAGCGCAATTGATGGACTTGTTTGCTAAATTTACCCTCCTCTGCCAGCTCCTGACCAGGAAAGGCCTTGTCAATTAAGTCAGCAAACAAGCGCCAGAAAGGATGGTGGGGAGGGCAGTTACCGTCTATTTTCCCTAGCAAGTCAGACAGGTGGCTTTGGTGTAGTTCTTCTGGAGCTTCCAAGATCTCCATAACCTGCCCTACCAAACTCCGTGCTTGTTCTTTGGTCATAGACGAACTTTCAGCTTTTAACAACTTGTAAAAACTGGTTGAGGCAAAAATCGAAAGTTCATCCATGAATTTTTGGACAAATACTGGAATTTCTTCTTGTGGCAATTGCAGTAAATCTTTAAGAAATGCCTTGTAAATCGCCTTTTCTGACCACCCTCTGCTCCTCAATACTGTCAAGGCTTGCCGGACTGGTTCAACTCCTTCCAAGGCTTTCAAGGATTTTTTCCGGCCATTGATGTTTCTGATTAACATAAAGATACCTAATAAAAGCAGAAGACCAAGAAATACAAGTATCATCAAACTTGACCACATAGCCAGTCATAAATTTCCTGAACCGTGCCAAGTGCCATCAATTCTTGCTGGATAACTGTTTCTTTCAAGTCTTGGTAAATCTGACTTTCTGAAATTTCCCGCTTCTGCGCTTCCTTGTTGACCCGCATGACACCGTCCGTAATGGTCACAAATTCCAATTCTTGGAAAATTTGAATCATTTTCACTAACAGGGTGTCCTTGATTTTCAAGTAAGCAGCCAAATCTTTCAATTTATAGCGCACATCAAACTCATCAAACTGATAAATGGTCTTGTACAATTTGGCAAATTGGTCCCGGCTGCCGTAGCCATCCAGATAGTAAGGTTTGGCAATTTCGTTTTTAAAGTAAATTGCCTCAAATTCATTTTCTTGGAAATAGCTGCGCAGACTGCTGATATCTTCAGGCAAACTAGCTAGAACAATGGCTTTTTCATCCGTCGCTGGATTGGCCACATCCAAAACAGGAATGCCAACTGGCAGCTGGTGTTGTTTACCGCGAATATTATAGAGTTGGACACCATTGACCCTAGCATCTACCAACATGAGCTGGAGACTTGTATTGCCATTCCACTTGTTAACAGAAAGAGTTACGGCTAACTCTAGGTCTTTGACTTGTGAAAATTCTAGGGCTAGATTGCCCTTGCCAAAAGCCACCACATCAAAACCAGCCGCCCCTTTGGTAATACGAAGTTTGAGGTGGGCATTATTCTGCCCCATGGTCCGCGCAGATTCCACTTGGAAATCCTTGACATAGAAAATCGGCTTTTTATTGTCCATGCCGTAGGGTGCTAATTTTTCAAAGGACTTTAGCGTATCAAGAGTTAATTCTTCCAAGTCCAATTCTTCATCTAAGACAAGGGAAGATTTGCTAGACAAGTCCAGCTTGTTCTCAATGATGTAGGCTGTCAGTGTATCGGCCAACTGGTCCAATTTTTCCACTTCCAGGGTCATTCCAGCCGCACCAGCATGGCCACCAAAGGCGATAAAGAGGTCTTGGTGATCTTTGAGGGCCTGGAAAATATCCACAGCCTCAACCGAGCGGGCAGAGCCCTTGGCCTTACCATCTTCTATGGACAAGACAATGACGGGCTGGTGTAGTTCTTCAAGCAAACGACCTGCAACAATTCCTAGAACACCTGGGTTCCAGCCCTCTTTAGCTAGAACCTGCACAGGTCTATCAGAACGAAGCATGGACTTGGCCTCATCATAGATGGCTTGAACGATATCCTTGCGCTCGACGTTCTTACTATCAATCATGAGAGCAATCTCATGGGCTTCTTCATAGTCAAAACCAGTCAATAATTCGATGGCTGGATTTGGATCATCCAGACGTCCCAGAGCATTCAATCTCGGAGCAAGTTGGAAACCAATAGTTTCTTCGTCAATACTGTCAACATCAATTCCTGCAATTTTGAATAATTCCTGAAGACCTGCTCGCTCAGTTTGTTTAAGAAGAGAAAGACCGTACTTGACCATAACACGATTTTCACCTGTTAGGCTAACCATATCAGCGATAGTACCAATGGCAACCAAGTCTAGCAAGTCTGCATGAACCGTTTCAAGAAGAGCACAGGCCAGTTTAAAGGCCACACCACAACCAGCTAGGTGTTTGAAGGGATAGTTACCCTCTGGATGTTCTGGGTGAACAATGGCATAGGCGTTGGGAAGAGTTTCCTGCATGGAATGGTGGTCAGTCACGACAACATCGACACCCATTTCCTGAGCATAGGCAATGGCTTCATGACCCGCAACGCCATTATCCACCGTCACAATCAGAGAAATGCCCTGTTGCTCGATAAAATACTTATAAACCGACTGGTTGGGACCATAGCCATCTGTAAAACGGTTTGGAAGATAGACCTGGACTTCTGCTCCCATTTCCTCCAAGGTTTCCTTGAGGATTGATGCCGATGTCATCCCGTCCGCATCATAATCCCCATAAATCAAGATTTGTTCATAATCTTCAATGGCACGACGGATTCGCTCTACCGCCTTGTCCATATCGTGAAGTAGGTAAGGGTCGTGGAGATCTTCGAGGCTTGGTTGTAAAAAAGCTTGCAAAGCTTCCGCCGACTGAATACCACGTTCGTAGAGTAACTTTGCAGCTACAGGGTCCAATCCTTCTTTTTTAGCGACTTTGATAAATTGTTCATCAGAAAAACCGGTCAATAATTGCCAGTCATAATTGGGTTTTATCACGTTTTTCACTCCTTTAAGCTATCCTACTATTATACCATTTTCAAAGAAAAATGGAGCAAGGTAAACTCAAATCAAACAGTTGAGTCCTTGCTCCATAAAAGATTTAATACGATGATATGTCAAATGAAGTAGCGTTCAGACACGGAACAGATACTCAAAGCAAAGCAACAGTCGAAAATAAGTCAAGCTAATCAATCCACTTTCGTAGAGTAGGAAAAACAGAAAATAACGATATATCAAAGCTCACTCAAATAACTAAAGTAATGGGGAAATGATATTCATCAGTGCACCAGCTAGTCGCTTATACCAAGGATAGGTATTTTCAAAACCGACTAGGGTAATCCGATCGGACTGGGCAAAGGAGTCTTCGAAATCCTTTAAAATATCTGCCAGGACTTGCTTGTGATTGTAAACATACAAGCCACACTCAAAGTTGAGATAGAAAGAACGGAAATCCATATTGACCGTTCCAACAGTCGCCTTCTTATCATCTACCAAAACGACTTTTGAATGGACAAAGCCCGGTGTGTATTCATAAATCTCAATGCCAGCTTCTAAATAAGTTCTAAAATCCATCCGAGCGGCCAGATAGGCCGATTGCTTGTCATAGATATGCGGTAAGAGTAATTTAACCCGTACACCACGTTTGGCAGCATAGGTCAGGTTATCAATCATCTCATCATCCAAGACCAGATATGGAGTCATGATGTAGATATAATCCGTTGCGGATTGGATCATGTCCAGATAGACCCGTTTGGCAACTTCGTCATTATCGAAGGGATTTTCACCGTAGGCCAGAAAATAGCCTTGACCTGTCACTTCTTCCACTTCCGCCTCACGCGCCGCTTTCAAGTATTTCAAATCATCCGTTGGCTTTTTCTCATTGTGGTTCCACATCTGCAAAAACATGAGAGTAAAGTTGGAAACGGCCTCGCCCTTGACCATGATTGCCGCATCTTTCCAGTGACCAAAACGTTCTATCTTGTTAATGTATTCATCTGCAATGTTGACGCCGCCTGTAAATGCCACCTTGCCATCGATGACTGCAATTTTACGGTGGTCACGATTGTTCTGAACGGTAGAAAGGGCGGGAATAATCTGAGAAAAGACCCTGGTCTGTATGCCAAAACTCCTCAATTTTTTATAGTAAAAATAGGGGAGATTGCTGAGCGAATTCATTCCGTCATACATAAATCGGACTTCTACACCTTGAGCCGCCTTTTCCTTGAGAATGTCCAAGATAGACTCCCACATAAAGCCTTCATCAACAATGAAGTACTCCATAAAGATGTACTGCTCTGCTTTTTTCAACTCTTCAAGTAAAGCTTCAAACTTGGCCTCACCTGACGAAAAATAAACCGCATCTGAATTGGTATGAAGAGGATAACCAACATACTCGCTCATGTAATGGGCCAGTTTCAGCTGCTCCCTATCCTCTTTGGCCAAGCCATTCATTACCTTGTCAGAGGTCTTTCCAAACTGGCGCATGATTTCCGCCTGTCGCTGAAAAGTTTTGCGATAGCGACGGGTTTCAATATTGGATTGAAGAATATAGTAAAAGAGGGCTCCAAAAACTGGAAATCCGATGACAAAAACAATCCAGGTCAACTTGAAACTGGCGTTCATTGGGCGATTGATAATGGAAATGGCTACGATAATAGAAAAAACTTGTAATGCCGTCAAGATAGCTGGGACATAAACTGCTAGTGAGCCAACCACCCAAACTATCGCAAAGACTGTCAATAATAAAAGGGCAAGAACTATAAAAACCCGACTATAAATAATTTTCCACAATTTTTTCATACTACACTCTCACGATGTTTTTTCCCATTATACCAGATTATAGTCAAATATCATACTAATTATCGCAGTAGATTTCTCGCAGTTCTTACTTGAAAACAGCACCCCTATCTCCTACATCATAAAACACCGACATAGACCGGTGTTTTACTTATATATATTATCTGTCAAAATTTCTACGGTTTACCGTAACGTAAACCCATAGCATTGATAGCGACAATAACCGTTGATAGACTCATGAGCACGGCCGCCAATAAAGGATCCACCATAATACCCATGCTTGGATAAAGGATTCCAGCAGCTAAAGGAATGGCGATGATGTTGTAACCTGCCCCAAACCAGAGATTTTGCCTCATTTTGCGGATGGTTGTCTTGGCAATGCTCAACATATCCAAGACCGCTGATGGATTGGATTGAACCAAGACTACATCTGCAGAGTGGATGGCAACAGAAGTTCCTGCGCCAATGGCAAAGCCTAAATCTGCCGTCGCTAGAGCAGGCGAATCATTGACCCCATCGCCGATGAAAAGAACTGCCCCACGCGCCTGATAGTCCTTGACCAGCTTCGCCTTATCCTCTGGTTTAAGTTCAGCTCGGTAATCTTCTATGCCCAACTGACTGGCCACTTTTTGCGCAGTAGCTGGGTTGTCTCCCGTCAACATCACAGGACTAATGCCCTGCGCTTTCAAGCCTTCTACAAAATCTTTAGCATCTTCTTTTATCTGGTCTCCCAAGGCTACAAATCCCAAGACTACACGATCAGCCACCAAAAAACTCAAAGTAAGTCCCAAATCAAGATAAGGTGCAATCACGTCCTGATCCACTGACAAACCTATTTCCTGCAGACCTTTGTAGGACATAATTTCATAAATCCTTCCATCCAAGACGCCTCGAATCCCACTACCAGGGATATTCTCAACCCGTTCTGCTTGATAGAAAAGTGGACCTGCCGCCTCCACAATCGAAAGGGCAATTGGGTGGGTTGAAAGAACTTCTAACGCTGCCATTTTGGCCAGCGTATCTGCTCCCTGAACCAAATCTTGACTGTGGCGAACTTGAAATTTTCCGTCGGTCAAGGTTCCGGTCTTATCCATCAAGGCAAACCGAATCTGGTTAACCTGTTCAAGAGCTGTTCGGTTCTGAACCAAAAGACCATTTTTTGAAGAAATCGTGGTCAATCGCGCCACAACAAGGGGAATGGCTAGACCAAGGGCATGCGGACAGGCAATGACAAAAACAGAAACTGCCATCATCAAGGCAAAGGCAAGATTAGCCGTCATGGTCCAATAAATAAAGGCCAAAATCCCCACAATTAAAGCTGCATAGAAGAGCCAAGAGGCTACGCGGTCAGCCATATTTTCAAGCTTGGATTTCTGGTTTTGCGCTTGACGGACCATTTCGGTCACCTCCGCCAAAAAGCTGTCCTTACCAAGACTGGTCACTTCCATTTCAAAGGGCGTGTTTTGATTGAGCGAACCACCGAATACCCTATCCCCCGCCTCTTTTTTGACAGCTCGAGATTCCCCAGTAATCATGGATTCATCAATATGAGCAACACTCAAAATCTTACCGTCAGCCGGAATTTTTTCATTTTCCTTGACTAAGAGGAAATCCCCAATCTGCAAGTCCTCTACCGCAACATCTGTCCCATCCTTGAGATGGGCTTTTTTCGGAATGAGAGAGGCCAAGTCTTTCAGGGCATCGCCTGCTCCCATAACCGCCTTCATCTCAATGATATGCCCAATCAGCATAATGACAATCAGCGTAGACAACTCAAACCAAAAGTTCATGCTTTCTTGTCCCAATAGCGCTAAAATTGTTGCATAAACGGAGTAAAGATAGGAAACAATAATCCCCATGGAAATCAGGGTCATCATTGCAGGTTTTTTAGCTTGCAACTCCCCTCTAGCTCCGTTAAAGAAAGGTGTTCCTGAGTAGAAGAAGATAATAGAACCTAATATCAGCTGGACAAGTTCAACACCCGGAAAACGTAAAAGAGTGAAACCTGCAATTGGAGAAATGGCAAGTAGGGGAATCATGACTGCCACTGCGACTTTGAGTTTTGTATTCATATCCCCCATGTGCATCATGTGCCCACCATGATCCATCATGTCATGGTCATGCCCTTGGTGATGCTGATGAGCATCATGAGAATCATGAGTATGATGAGAATGATGAGAATGATGAGAATGATGAGAATGATGGCTGGTCTGACCAACTTCCTCAGAATACATCATATGTTGGTGTTCCTGCTTATTTTCTTTTGAATGGTTCATAAGATAACTCCTATTTCTGTCTACATTTGTAATCGATCTATAATTATAGTTTACACTTTTAGTCAAAAAATGTCAACCGATTAGATCAAAAAAACCTAGAATGGCATTAATCCATCTAGGTCATATTATGTGTTCACTTTTCTTTATTTCAAATTAAAAACAGTACTTGCCAAATAATCAGCCAACCTCGGAAAAAGAGTATAGAGCTTATGAGCTACCGCCAAGGTCCAAGGCAGATTGATGTCTCGTTTTTTTGTCCCCATAGCTGAAACAATCTTCTTGGCAACATAATCTGGCTGGAGTAAAAAAGCCTTGACACTTTCTTGATAATTACCATCTGGATCTGCTTGGTCGAAAAAGCTGGTTGCGATTGGACCTGGGTTAACAGTTGTAACTGTCACACCATACTGGGCTAATTCCAAGCGAATGGTATTGGAAAAACCCATAGCTGCAAACTTGGTTGCCGAATAAACGGATGATTTGGCCGTTGCTACTAGACCAGACATGGAGACGATATTGATGATCTGACCAGACTTTCTAGCCTTCATCCGCTTGCCAACCAGCCGACATAGAGTCATGAGGGCAAAGGTATTGATGTCAAACATAGCTTGGACCTGCTGGCTAGAGAAATTCTCAAAATCATCGTAAATCGCATAGCCAGCATTATTAACCAGAATATCAATCTGCCCATACTGGCTATCTAGCTCCTCAAAGAAAGCCGTCAGAGTCGCCTCGTCACGAATATCCACATCAAACACAGCCTTTTTCTCATGATAGGCGTAGAGTTGTTCGATTTTGTCCACGTCGCGACCCAGCAGAATCAGAAAATCATCTGCCAAGAGGGGAACCATTTCCTGCACCAAACCACCTGATGCGCCTGTTATCAAAATGGTTCTCATAGTTCAATTTCCTCCAAGTCCTTGACCACATGAACTTCTTCAAAAATGGTCTTAGCATCGCGTCGTAGCTGACTAATATCCTTGGCCAAGAAACGCGGACTGATATGATTGAGCAAAAGTCGCTTGGCTCCCGCCTCACGCGCCACTTCTGCCGCCTCCATATTGGTTGAATGTCCATGCCGACGCGCCATCTTTTCATCGCCCTTACCATAGGTCGCCTCATGGACCAAGACATCCGCATTGACCGCAAGTCGCACACTGGTATGGCATTTGCGTGTGTCTCCCAAGATTGTCACAACCTTACCCGGACGTGGTGGCGATAGATAATCACTGGCAATGATTTCACGACCGTCCTCTAGGGTAATATTCTCGCCATTTTTGATTTTTCCAAAGAGGGGACCAAAGGGTACACCGGCCGCACGGAGAGCATCCGCATCCAGCGTTCCCTCCAAATCTTTTTGCATGACGCGGTAGCCGACACATGGCACCGTGTGATCCAGCTTGTCTGCGAATACCGTAAATTTGTCCGTCTCAAGAACCTTGCCAACTGTCTCTACGTCAAACTCATGAAAATGAATGCGGTAAGGCAAGCGGGAACCTGACACTTTCAGACTGGCCAAGACAAAGGAACGAATGCCCGTCGGACCATAAATTTCAATATCCGTCTGCTCCTCGCTTGACTGGAAAGAACGGCTAGACAGGAAACCAGGTAGACCAAAAATATGGTCTCCGTGCAGGTGAGTGATAAAGATTTTTGCGACCTTTCGTGGTCGAATAGTCGTTTCCAAAATTTGATTTTGAGTTCCTTCGCCACAATCAAAAAGCCAAACTTGATTGATTTCATCCAAGAGTTTCAAGGCCAAACTGGATACATTTCGAGCCTTGGAGGGCTGTCCAGCCCCCGTACCTAAAAATTGAATTTGCATTGTTTACTTTCTAATGTTTTATATATAAAATTGCAGAGCGACCCGACCAGGCAAAAAATGACTGACCAGAAAAACCTTCCGCTGCTTCCAGCACTTCTTCCTGATTAAAGCCTGAAATCTTGACCAAACCTTCTGTCGTCTCCACTTTGGTCAAGAGGTAGTCTGTTTCAACTTCCTCTAACTCGGCGTCCTCAAAGGGATTGACTTTCATAAAAATCTTGCCCTCCTCCACAAAGACGACATAGTGGGGAAAGACTTGGGCGATTTCAAAGAGTAGGCTATCTGTCACTTCCTCTTCCTGCTCCGAAAAAACCTGGGCCAGACCGTCAGCCGACACATAGGCAAATCCGAAAGACTTGCCTGATAAGTTGAGGCGGACAAAGGGTTTGCTTTCAGCAAAGCTGGGTTCTTTTGGAAAAAGGCTCAGCTGCTGAGATAGAGTGAGATAGTAGTTCGTCGCCTCTTCTGCTCCTTGTTTCTGGTAGATTTCCGCAAAATAAGCATTGATAACCGAAGGTGGTGGCGTGATAAAGTCTAGTTTTTGTTGGTCGGTCAAATAGGCTAATTTCTTAGCCAGATAAACCTTGTCCAGGCTGGTAAAGCCACCGTATTTGATTGCCAAATCAAGATAATCTGTCATAAAATTCTTCCAACTTCCATTTATTGCTGGAAGCGATATAGCCTGATACCACTTCCACATCCTCTTCGTAGGTCCGATTTTCAATCAGAGCCAGAGTAGCTAAATCATGCAATTTATAAGATTCAGCAAGTGGAACCCTGACCTCAAATCGTTCAAACATGGTCTTAATCTTGGCCAAAACCATCATCTGAATATGACCTTTGGCATTTTCATCCTTAGCGGACAACATGACATGAGGAAACTGACTGGGGGTAAAGCTGTCATCGGTCTTGTCCAACTTGTTGTAAAGGGCCAGGCGAGGAATGTCCAGCATATCCAGGTCTTTCAAAATGTCCAAGACCACCTGCTCCTGCTCGCTGTGATTGGGGTCAGAGGCATCGATGACATGGAGCAAGAGGTCCACGTTCATGGACTCCTCCAAGGTGGATTTGAAGGCAGAAATCAACTCAGTCGGTAGGTCCTGAATGAAACCAACCGTATCAGTCAAAGTCACGTTGAACTTGTCGGCCAGCTTAATCTGCTTGGTCGTGGCATCAAGTGTCGCAAAGAGTTCGTCTGCCTCATACTGTCGCTTATCCGTCATGGCATTCATGATAGTGGACTTACCTGCATTGGTATAGCCAATCAAGCCGATTTTGAACACGCCTGATTGCAAACGGCGTTCGCGGACAGTCGCCCGATTTTTCTCCACTGTTTTGAGTTGGCGTTCGATGTCATGAATTTGATTGCGGATACTCCGACGGTTGAGCTCCAACTGGCTTTCACCTGGTCCACGAGAGCCGATACCACCTGCCTGACGGCTGAGCATGATACCCTGACCGACCAAGCGTGGCAACATGTACTTGAGCTGGGCTAGGTGGACCTGTAACTTGCCCTCGTGGCTTCGTGCTCGCATGGCAAAAATATCCAAAATCAGCTGCATACGGTCAATGACCTTGACACCTAAAATCTCTTCCAGATTGACATTCTGACGGGGTGTCAGTCGGTTATTGACAATGACGGTATCAATCTCATCAGCTTCAACCATCTGGGTAATCTCGGCCAGCTTACCAGAACCGACAAAGGTCTTGCTGTCGTATTTTTCTCGTTTTTGAGTGTAGACTCCCTTGACCAGAGCACCAGCTGTCTTAGCAAGACTTGCCAACTCCTCCATGGACATGTCAAAATTATCTGTCTGCTGTAATTCCACTCCGACCAGGAGGGCACGTTCTTGTTCTTTCTGTGTTTCAATCATTTAAAAATTCCTCCACGGCGGTGAAAATCTGCGACTTGTAGTCTGGCTCGCCTACTGAATAAAAGGGTACCTGCATCCGATTTCTGAACCAAGTCAATTGGCGTTTGGCAAAGCGGCGGCTATTTTGCTTGACCTTATCAACTGCTTCTTCTAGGCTGATTTGACCTGCTAAGTATGGGAAAAATTCCTTGTAACCAATTCCCATAGCAGCTTGGGCTTGGGGATGTTCTTGATAGAGCCAGCTGACTTCTTCTAGCAAGCCCGCCGCCTTCATCTTATCCACTCGCTGATTGATACGGTCGTAAAGAACCTGTCTGTCATCCGTCAGGCAGATATAAAGAGGTTCATATTCTGACTCTGTATTTTCTAAGTTTTTGCCAAATTTTTTCAACTCTAACCCACGAATGATTCTCCGTCGGCTGTTGCCCTCGACCATCAAACCTGCTTGCTCTGCCATTGTTTCCAAAACCTCGTCAGACAAGCAGTCGAGTTCCGCTCGATAAGCCAGAACTTGCTCTTGGTCAACTTGACCGCCCAGATGGTAGCCTTCCAGTAGACTCTGGATATATAGGCCTGTTCCACCCACGATAATAGGCAACTTGCCACGACTAGTAATGTCTGCAATTAAAGCCTTGGCTTCTGCTACAAATTCATAAGCCGAATAGCCCTCGGTCACATCTCGGACATCAATCAAGTGATGCACCGCAGCAGCCTGCTCTTCTGGGCTAGCCTTTGCCGTACCAATATCCAGTTTGCGATAGACTTGTTGGCTATCACCGCTGATAATTTCTCCCTTGTAGCGCTGGGCCAATTCAATTCCTAAAGCAGTTTTTCCTACCGCAGTTGGTCCAATGACCACAATAACTTTAGTTTTCATCTTTTTCCTTGAAAATATTTTGTTTTTTCGCTAAAATCTATTATAACACAAGTAAAGGAGAAATAACTATGGCTAAAGGTTTTGGTAAAGGTTTCTTAACAGGTGTTCTTTCTACAGTTGCTCTTGCAGCAGGTGCAGTCTTCACCGTTCACAAAACAATCATTGAACCAGAAGAAAAGAAAGAAGCCTTCATTGAAGAAAATCGTAAAAAAGCTGCGCGCCGTCGTGTGGCACACTAAAAAGCTGGTAACTATGTACTGACCCCCAAAAGTTGGACAAATAATTATTGAAAGGATTTAGTTCTGTATTGGACAGGACTAAGTCCTTTTA
>NZ_JBPPVC010000006.1:0-133155 GCF_053545015.1 Streptococcus sp. 32226D021BW
TCCTTTGTCGTTGGCTCAAGGATAACTTTTTCTGATACGGTTGGGTTAGGCTGGCGAACACCTTTGATAGTTTGGTATGTAGTAGTTATTTCCTTGCTACCATCCTTACCTTCAACCACTACTTTTTCTTCATCCGTGTAGAGGTCAGCACTTTCACTTACCTTGGTTTCAAAGGCAATGGCTACAGTTTCCTTATCTGTTTCTGTTCCTTCAATTGGCTTGGTTCCTTTGAGAACTTCCTTTGTCGTTGGCTCAACTACTACTGTTTCAGTCACAGTTGGATTTGGCTGGCGAACTCCGTCGATTGTCACATAGGTTGTTGTGATGTTTTTACTACCATTTTTGCCTTCCGTAACAACCTTTTCTTCGCCAACATAGAGGTCAGCACTTTCGCTTACCTTGGTTTCAAATGGGATTTCAACTGTTTCTTTTACAGCCTCTGTCCCCTCAACTGGAGTTGGGCTAGCGGGTTTCGTGCCACGAGCAACAACTTGAGCTGCTGGCTGAGTAGTTACCAATTCAGTAACCGTAGGATTTGCTTGACGAACACCGTTAATGACCGTATAGGTTGTTGTAATAGTGGCAAGACCGTTTTGACCAACAGTAATGATTTTTTCTTCTCCAACTGGCAAGGTCGCATCGTCTTGATAACTAATCTCGAACGGAAGGACTTTGGTATCTTGCTCTGTTTCCGTGGTAACCACATCAACTTTCTTTGTACCAAGACGAACAATTTCCATCACTGGCAAGCTTGTTACGGAGCTTGAAACTTGCTCAGATTTAAGCAAAACACCATCAGCGTAGAAATTCTTGATAACAGTCGTTTGAACTCCGGCTTTACCAACTTGTTCCACATTTCGTGTGCCTTCAGCCAAGCTATCATCGTAGATAACTTGAGTTTCAAATGGAATAGCCTCCGTATTTGTAATCGTATCTTCCGTCAAGACCATTTCTGGAACTTCATGCTTAGGAGCCGTATCTGGAAGAGCTGTAATGGCTGGCTCTTCTGCCTTCTTGGTTCCAACTTTCACTACCTGATTAACAGGAGCCTGACTGACTGTTTCAGAAAGGACTTCTGCTTTGATGAGAAGGCCATCCGCGAATGTTTTCTTAACCTCAAAGGTCTTTTGCCCTGCCTGCCCAGCTTGAACTGTCTGCCTAGTTCCCTCTGGTAAGGTATCGTCATAGACTTCCTCTGTTTCAAAAGATATAGATTCTGTATGTGATGACACTTCTTCAGTAATCGCAAGTGCAGGAACTTCATGGGTAGGTGCCGTATCTGGAACAACTGTTATTGCTGAGTCTTCAGCCTTTTTGGTTCCAATTTCAATGATTTTTGGAGTAGTAGTTTTAGTAATTTCTGACGAAACTTCCTCTTCCTTCAAAAGCTGACCATCTGCAAATGTCTGCTTAATTGTGATAGTACGCTCACCATTTTGACCCTCTTGGATTACCTTTTCAGTTCCTTCTGCCAAGGCAGGATTTTCAACCGTCTGAGTATCAAAAGTAATCACTTCTGACTTGGTAATGATCTTTTCAAAAATCTCAACAGTTGGCAGTTGATGACTTGGTGCTGTATTCGGAACTTCCGTAACTGTTTCTTCTGTAGTATCCCTTACAGATTCTTTTTCAGGCGTTTTTTGGGCTTCCGTAGACAATTTCTCTTCTGCTCTGCTATCTTTAAAATAGCCCACATAGACATAGCCTTCAATTTCAACTGGCGCTGGCAAGGCCTGGCCTGCTGTTCTTTCTACCGCATGGTTGAACTGAGCCAAAATATGACTGGTCAAGGCCGAGCTGGTTGGTGCCAAGAAGCTTGCACCAGTAGCCGCTAATAAAATAACACCTGCAAGCTCCTTCCTCCCTTTTTTGCCAATTTTTATAGCAAGAACAAGGAGAGAAATTCCAGCAAGGGCCATTGCGCCTGTTTCCATAACACCTGTTTTCGGTAAAATTTCCGAACGACTGTTTGTATTTACAACAGTAGATGGCTTGCTTGCTCCGACCGGACGATAGACTAAATAATAATTAGCATCCGTCGCCTGTGCTAAACCTGGCAAATCCCGAATAATGAGCTCTTTTTCAGCCTCTGTTAATTCCTGCTCAGTTACATATGTATAGTTGATTGACTGAGCACTAACAGCAGGTGCAGCTGCCACGGAAGCTGCAAAAAATAGGCTTGCTACCGTTGCTGAAACAAGACCTACTGATAGTTTACGCAGTGAAAAACGCTCTTCTTTCTCATTGAAATGTTTGTTCATTATTTCTCAAATCCCCCTTAAAATATACCCTTCCATTATACTCTCTCAAGGATAAGGAAACAAGTATTACGGCTTACTGTCTACCGAAAAGCTTCTATTTGAAGCATTACAGTAGACAAATACTTAATCTGGCGTGCAACTAAAAAACGAATGAGCAATACTGAATAACATATCTTACTCAACATCACCATTCGTTTTTCAATCTCATTATTTTAGTTGTGAACCGATGCCCATTAAGCACCAATAACATCAATCTCTCTTAAAAATAGAGGAAGCCAGTAGCCAGTAACTAATAATAGTCGTTACTAGAAGAACTAGAGAGTATATCTTTGTGACTGATAAAGGAGTGCCGTTGCAACGCAATGCCTTTAATAAATCAATTCAAGCTGCCAATCAAAGATTACCAAAGCCTATCAATAAACCAATCACTTCTCACATCTTCAGACATACCCTAGTTAGCTTTCTGGCTGAAAAAGGAGTGCCATTGAAAGCGATAATGGACAGGGTAGGTCATGAAGATAGCGATACAACTATGAAAATCTATACCCACGTCACCAACAAGATGTAGGAGAAAGTTATTGAAGTTATTGATGAATTACCTTTATAATTTGCCCCCAAAATGCCCCAAAACAAAAAGAAAACCTATTGCACAACGCAGAAACGTTGGTACAATAGGCTTTTTCTTATAAATTATTTTACAGTGCGGATACGCATAGTGTTTGTTGAACCAGCAACACCTACTGGAACACCTGCAACGATAACAATATCATCGCCTGCTTCAACCAAACCTTGCTCTTTAGCAACACGCTCAGCCAAGTCAAACATATCATCTGTAGAAGCTGGTTTCTCAGTTACAACTGGAATCACACCCCAGTTCAACATCAATGATTTTTGAACCTTTTCAGTGAAAGTTACTGCCAAGATGTCTGAATCTGGACGGTATTTAGAAATAGCACGTGCTGAATAACCAGTTTCAGTAACTGTTACAACCAACTTGATATTCATTGAGTGGCAAGCATCCTTAACTGCTGATGCAACCACCTCTGTCTTAGAAGCACGGTTGAAGTTATCTGAGTTCAAACGACCGTATTCGTTCAAAAGAGTTTGTGCATTCTTAGCGATTGCTGCCATTGTGCGAACAGACTCAACTGGGTATTTACCGTTTGCAGACTCACCAGAAAGCATTGTAGCATCAGTACCGTCGATAACAGCGTTAAATACGTCTGAAACTTCTGAACGAGTTGCACGTGGTTTTTCAGTCATTGTTTCCAACATGTTTGTCGCTGTAATCACTGCTTTACCAGCTGCATTCACTTTAGTGATGATCATTTTTTGATAAACTGGAACCATTTCAAATGGTACTTCGATACCCATGTCACCACGAGCAATCATGATACCATCTGATGCTTCAATGATTTCATCAATATTGTCGATACCTTGTTGGTTTTCGATTTTTGAGAAGAGTTGAACGTGTTCGTTACCAGTTTCTTTAAGGATGTTACGCACTTCTTCTACGTCTTTTGCAGAACGAACGAATGAAATAGCGATAAAGTTCAAACCTTGCTCCAAACCGAAGCGGATGTCTGCGTTATCACGATCTGCAAGCGCTGGGAAAGGAATTTTAGTGTTAGGGATGTTTACACCTTTTTGTTTAGCAATAACGCCGTCGTTTTCAACAACTACTACAAATTCACGTTTTTCAGCATCTTTTTCAACAACAGTCAAACCAAGTTTACCGTCATCAACAAGAACTTGTTTACCAACTTCAACATCGTCAAATACATCCAAACCACCAGCAACGTTCAAAGCGATTACTTCGCGAGTTGACTTGATACCTTGCTTTGTTGCAACGCGGATTTTCTCACCAGTTGTGTAAGCAAACTCTTTAGCTTCACCTTCAAACAATTCTGTACGGATTTCTGGACCTTTTGTATCCAACAAGAAACCAACTTTTTTACCAGCGATTTCTTCTGCACGGCGTACAGTCGCCATACGATCACCTTGCTCTTGGTGGTCACCATGTGAGAAGTTGAAACGGAATACGTTAGCACCTTCAGTAATCAATTGGGCAATATTTTTCGCTGAAGCTTCAACATCTAGTTTTTCACCCCAGTAACCATCTTCACCAAATTTTTTACCGCCACGGATTTCTACCGCAGGACCAAGGGTTGCAACGATTTTTACACGTTTATTCATCTAACAAAAACTCCTTTTAAATTTACTGGTCTTATGACCCTAGTTAACAAATGTATTTGGAAATTAGAACGAGATTTCTCTGTTCAAGGTAGCAAGACCCAAGTCAGCCTTGTGTGGGTTGTTGACAATGATCTTACCATCTTCTGTCAAGCTGAACAAAGCTCCTTCTTCAGCCGTACCAAGAATTGGGTTTTCAACCATTTGCTCATTACGAATACCAACGGCAAGACCACCGCGACCCTCTTTGAGCAATTTAACAGCGTGAGCACCCATGCGTGAAGCAAGGACACGGTCACGCGCAGTTGGTGAACCACCACGTTGGATGTGACCTAGTTCCGTTACACGAAGATCACTCACATCACCAGCAGACTTCAATTCTTCAGCGAATTGGGTAACAGGCATAACACCTTCAGCTAAAACAACAATACTGTGTTTCTTACCAGTTTCATAGCCTTGCTTGATTTTAGCAACTACATCTTTGATATCAAAGTCTTCCTCTGGAACAACGATAACATCTGCACCAGCAGCGATACCAGACCAAAGAGCGATATCACCTGCATGACGACCCATTACTTCGATAACGAAAGTACGACGGTGACTAGATGATGTATCACGGATTTTATCAATGGCATCCATAGCAGTTGTAACAGCAGTATCAAAACCGATTGTGAAATCTGTACCAACGATATCGTTGTCAATTGTACCAGGTACACCGATTGCAGGGAAACCATGTTCTGTCAAACGCATAGCACCGTGGTAAGAACCATCACCACCGATAACAACAACACCTTCAATACCGTGTTTTTTCAACTGCTCAATCCCTTTAAGTTGGCCTTCCAACTTGGCAAATTCTGGGTAACGAGCAGAACCAAGGAAAGTACCACCACGAGAAATGATGTCACCAACTGAACGGATTGTCAATGGGTGAATATCTCCGGCTACCATACCAGCATAACCTTCGTTGATACCATAAACTTCCATTCCTTCTGAAATTGCTTGGCGAACAACTGCACGGATGGCAGCATTCATACCAGGGGCATCACCACCACTGGTCAAAACACCAATACGCTTCATTTCATTTGCTCCTTTAAATTTTCAATTTAACTGCCTTATTATAACACACTTAAAAAGAACTTGCTTGACTTTTTGCTATTTTTTAACGAAAAACCGTTTTCATGACAAATTCTCTCAACTCTTCCTCTAATTGAGGCGTTTTCATAACCTTATAATGCTCCGCTTGAATAGTCTGATTGGAATCTTGATAGTGGAGAATTACCGGAATACTTCCCTTATACTTTTCCAAAATCCGAGCAACTGCATGGTCATGCTCCCTGTTTTCCAACAAAATCCAAAATTTTTCCAGACTGACTGGCTCCAATTGTTCTAAAACCAGTTGCATTTGTACATCTCGTTCCTGTACCCTTCCTGTCATGTAGGCAATTGCCCCTTCTCTCAGGTCTTGAGAAAATTGGCGATAGCTTTCTGGAAAGAGTGTCACATCCAACTTTCTCTTGGTATCTGTCACTTGGAGAAAGGCCATCTGTTCACCCGTTTTCTTAGTCCGAATCAAGCGGATGGATTGAATTTGTACTAGGATGGTCACCCGACTAGCTACCACCAAATCAGCTAGGTCTGTAAGAGTTCGCTTGGACTCACGGCAGATTTTGACCAGGGGATGTGGACTAATGCCAACTCCCAACAAACCCTGCTCAAATTCGAATTTTTCAGCCTCACTAAAATCCTCTGCCTCCGTCCAGCTATAATTTTCCTCCGCAAAAAAGGTCCCAAATGCCTCAGCAAAGACAAAGAGATTGTCTAGGTTTTCTAGAATTTTCTTTCGATTGCTTTCAAACTCATCGAACAAACCGATTTGAAAAAGAGGGACCAACAGTTCTTTCTTCTTATAATTATCAGGAAGTTTCAAGACAAAATCTTCCACAGACTTGTATGGACGTTGGTCCAGTATCCAGAGGGCAAAATCCTTGGGTAGGCCCTTCAAGGTTTTCAAGCCTAGAAAAATCTGGTCCTTGTCAAACTTATCATAGTAGGGTACGGTATTGATTGATAATTTGGCGATTTTAAAGTCAAATTGCAAGGCATCTTCAATATATGCACTGCTTGAATGATTGAGCATAACGTCAAAAAAGACATCTGGATAATGGCTCTTAAAGTAGGCCATCTGAAAGGCTAGAGCCGAATAGGCATAAGCATGACTGCGGTTAAAACCATAGCCTGCAAACTTAGCCATCATGGCAAAAATTTCTCTGGCTTTTCCTTCCTCATGTCCTCGCTCACGTGCACCTGCCAGAAACTCGTTTTCCATGGCCTGCATTTCTTGTGCATTTTTCTTGGACATGGCCCTACGAAGCAAGTCGGCTTTCCCCAATGTAAAACCTGCATAAACCTGGGCTATCCGCATAACCTGCTCCTGATAAAGCATGATACCGTAGGTACCCTCTAAAATCGGTGCGATAGATGGATCCAGCAGGTCAATTCTTTCCTGCCCGTGTTTGCGTTTGACAAAATTATCCGAATAATCACTGGCCCCTGGTCGATTCAAACTGGTGGTGGCTACCACATCCTCAAAACGCTCTGGGCGAACCCGTTGCAAGAGGCTAATGGCACCCGGTTGTTCAAACTGAAAGATCCCCTTGGTCTTGCCGGCAGCAAAGAGTTCCAAGGTTTTTCTATCTTCTAAATCAATCTGGGCAATGTCAATTTCTTTCTGGTAGCGCTCTCGAACCCCTTCTGCCATTTTTTGCACAAAGGTCAGATTTCGCAAACCAAGAAAATCCATTTTGAGCAATCCATTAGCCTCAACCGCATGGGCGTCATACTGGGTCACCAGCATATCATCCCCTATTTTCAAGGGAATGGTATTTGTCAATTCCTCGTCGCTCATGACCACACCGGCTGCGTGAATGGAAGTCTGACGTGGTTGTCCCTCAATTTGCTGGGCAATGGCAAAGGCTTTTTGGTACTCGATTTTACTATTGATAATCTGTCGGAAGGCTGCGTTACGTTGATATGCTGAAGCTAGGTTGTCTTTAAATGATATTTTCTTGGTAATATTGGTCAACTCATACTCAGGAGTTCCAAAGCGTTTGAAAACATCGCGGATAGCCTGCTTGGCACCAAAAGTTGAATAGGTCACAATCTGGGCAGCATGGGTCGAACCGTAGCGGTCCCGCACATAACGAATAAAGTCAGGCCGATGGATATCTGGAATATCGATATCAATATCCGGCATGCTATAGCGTTCATTATTTAAAAAACGTTCAAAGAGCAGCTGGTGTTTAACTGGGTCAATGCCTGTAATATTCAAGGCATAGGCAACCAAACTTCCTACCGCAGAACCACGACCCATACCCATATAATAGCCCTGACTACGTCCAAAGCGGAGCAGGTCCCAGACAATCAAAAAATAATCATCAAAGCCCATCTCATGAATAATGGACAACTCTCTTTCCAGGCGTTCTTGATAGACAGCCCCCGTCAATCCTTTTTCTTCCAAGCCCTGATAGGCTTTCTCCTGCAATTCTTCCACCGCAGGTCGCTCACGGTTGAAACGAGGTAACTTCAAGTCAGTATTTAATTGGTAGGAAATACCTGCTACCAAATCACGCAGATTATCTACCGCCTGAGGAAAACGACTGGAAAATAGACTGGTTAAACTTTCAGCAGATAAAAGAATTTGTCGCTTATCCAAATCCGCCACTTGATTGAGTGGCACATTGTCCCGAATAGCATGAAGAACCTGTAAGCTCTCCAACTGTTCCTCTTCAAAGAAGCGAACAGTATGTATAGGAAGAATTGGGCCATGAAAATCTTGAACAGGTGTATCCCTTGTCACTCCGACATAGTAATCCAGCCCAATATCCAGCTCTTCAATCCCTGAAAAATAGGGAATGATGATAGCGATATCCACTAAATACTGGCGAATATCTTCAAAGTTATCCTGTCCAGTCATTTTTGCAGTCGATATTTTCAAGAGATTTCGATAGCCCTTGGTGGTCAAGGCAATCAACTGTGTCGTCAATTCTCGCTCCCGCCCCTCCAACTGCCAGTCCAATTCACAACCAATGATTGGCTGTATTCCTGCCTTCTGACAAGTTTCCATAAAACTGTAAGCCGCATATAGACTATTCTTATCCATCATCCCCAAGGCTTGGTAGCCCAGCGACTTGGCTCTCTTTACATATTCTTCAATGGTTACCATGCTATCCATAAAGGTATAGACGGTTTTTGTATCTAGTTGTGCCAGCATGGTCTTCTCCTTTTTATTTCTTCTATTATACCAAATAATCTAGGAAATTATTTTTAAGAAATTCAGTCAAAAGACTTGCAATTTTTTATGTTTTATTGTATTATTTTGTTAGAACATAGGTATTGGCAAAAAAATGCCTAGAAAGGAAAGAATAATGGCTTGGAAATTTGACAACAATATGCCCATATATATTCAAATCAGTAATACTATAAAATTACAGATTGTGACCAATCAACTAAAATCGGGAGATAAATTGCCAACCGTTCGTGACTTGGCTGAAACAGCTGGTGTCAATCCAAACACGGTGCAACGGGCCCTGTCTGATTTGGAAACAGAGGGATTTGTTTACTCGGTCCGCACAACAGGACGTTTCGTCACAGACAATCAAGAATTGATTTCACAGACCCGACTGCATTTGGCACAGAAAGAACTTGAAAACTTTGTGACCAATATGCTGGACTTGGGCTTCAATCAAGATGAATTAACCCACCAGTTAGATGATTATTTGAAAGGAGCGTCTTATGAATAACGCATATACCCTGGTAGAATTACAACAGGTTTCAAAATCCTATGGCGGAGCTGTAGCTCTCAACAATGTTAACTTGAAATTGACAGCAGGAAAGATTATTGGACTCTTGGGACCAAATGGTTCTGGTAAGACGACATTAATCAAACTCATCAACGGACTTTTGCAACCTGAGTACGGTCAAGTCCTTATCAATGGTCGTACACCTTCACCTGAAACCAAGGCAATCGTATCTTATTTGCCAGATACGACCTATCTTGATGAAAATATGAAGGTTTCTGATGCTATCACCTTCTTTACAGATTTCTATGCGGACTTTGACAAGGAACGGGCTCTTCATCTCTTGCAAGACTTGGGGATTGATATAAACAGCCGCATGAAACACCTGTCAAAAGGGAACAAGGAAAAGGTTCAGCTAATCTTGGTAATGAGCCGTCAGGCACAACTCTATGTCTTGGATGAGCCAATTGGTGGTGTTGACCCTGCTGCTCGGGATTATATTTTAAAAACCATCGTCAACAACTATTCGCCTACTGCCTCTGTTATCATCTCCACTCATTTGATTTCAGATGTTGAACAGATTTTGGACGAAGTAATTTTCCTTCAATATGGTAGCGTTATTCGCCATGAAAATGTGGATGACCTTCGTATTGAAAGTGGCGAGTCTATTGACGAACTCTTCCGCCAAGACTTTAAGGCTTAGTTAGAAGGAGATTGCTATGTTTAAGAAATTACTCAAATATGAATTTCAATCCGTTGGAAAATGGTATCTAGGAATTTATGCCGGGGCATTGGCCCTATCTGCCATACTTGGATTCTGGTTACAAGCTTTGACCATACGGACACAAGGTGGAACCAAAGCACCTGGTGGTGCTGAAATGGTCCTTTTCGGTACATTCTCAATGACCTTCGGTATCTTAATTGCAGCACTTGGTTTATCCACCTTTTTCATGGTCATCAATCGTTTTAGAAAAAATGTCTATGGCCGTCAGGGCTATTTGACCATGACCTTGCCTGTCTCCAGCCACCAAATTATCCTCAGCAAACTTGTAGCTTCATTGGTTTGGTACTTTTTAGCAGGTGTTACCATTATTCTTTCTATCGGGATTATTTTAGCGGTGCTCATGTTCGAAATTGAAGAATTTCTTGTCCCTGAGCTACAAACTCTTATTCAACAATTAGACTGGTCTGTAGTTTTTGCTCATCTATTTTATGCACTTATCGAGTCAACAATGGGAATCTTGCTCATTTACTTCTCCATATCTGTTGGTCAACTGTTTAAAGACCACCGTCTACTGTTTGCCATTTTGACCTATATTGGCATTTCAATTGTAGTTGGTGTGTTTGGAACTCTTGTTTTTACCAATTATCTAGAGAACCTTTATAATGCAGCACAACCATTATACCCAAATCCTATCTTGGCCTTGGTCAATATCATTCTGGCCTTTGCCTACTATTTTGGTACACACTTTATCATGACTAAGAAATTGAATTTGCAATAAGAAAAAGCTCTTTGCCTGTCGTTCTGACATGGCCTAGAGCTTTCTTTTTACAAATTATACTTTTGGGCTAGGACATCAAGTAAGTTTGCCTTTTCTTCTTCACTGGCAAAGCTTGCTTGGATAGCATTTCTGTTGAATAGATAAAATTCTTCCTTGGTCGTTCCAAAATACTCTACAAATAGCTGATATTCTTTATTTAGGTTTGTATTAGAAACCGTTCGATTATCAGTATTGATGGTAATCTTTGCTCCCGCTTGAACTAGCTGTTCATAGGGGAAGTCTGCTAGAGTTTGAGCAGCTCCGGTCTGGAGATTTGAAGTCAGGCACATCTCAAGCGTTGCTCCGCTATTAACAAAAGCCTGAATAGCCTCAGCGTGACCGCTAAGAGCCGTTCCGTGTCCAATCCGTTTGATACCCAAGGCCAGAGCTTGGGCTACATTGGTCACGCAACCACACTCACCAGCATGGAAGGTCATGGGGTAACCTAGAGATCGAGTGTAGTCAATCAACTCAGCCAGCTCTTGAGTTGGGTAGTCTGCTTCATTTCCAGCAAAATCAAAGCCAACCAAGCCTTTGGGTGTCAAATCAGCGATAGCAGAAAAGATTTCTCTGGTCTGACTTGGATCAGTTTGTTTCAAGCCACAGACCAAGAGCTTGGCAACTATACCAAATTCCTTCTGAGCCTTTTCCATCCCACGCAAGACGGCTTTCACAGCTTCCAGGATAGCCAAACCCTTATCAGTCGATAATTCAGGTGCAAATCGTAGCTCAATATATAGAACGCCATCTTCAGCCGCTTGGTTTAGAACATCGTAGGTTGCTATTTCCAGCGCTTCCTCAGTTTGTAGAAGAGGTCGAACAAAATCAAAGGTTTTCAAATAGGTCATCAGGCTATCAACCTTGCCCTCTATACTGACCAATTTTCTGAGTTCCTCATCCTTGTCTGGAATGGAAATTTCTGCCAGTTGGGCAAGTTGTCGGATTGCCGATAAAGATAGGGAACCATCCAAATGGCAATGCAATTCTGTCTTGGCTAATTCTTGTACATTCAACATCAACAATTCCTCTTTCGTAAGTATATTGTTAACTATCATATCACATTTTTGACAAATTACAAGATAATTTTCACAAAAAATGAACATTATTCTTTTTAGATAGTTTCAAGTGCAAGAAAAAAAGAACGATTTTCATCGTTCTTGCCATACGGAAGACATGGGATTCGAACCCACGCACGCTGTTACACGCCTACCGCGTTTCCAACACGGCCTCTTGAGCCTCTTGAGTAATCTTCCATATATGGAGCTGGTGGGAGTCGAACCCACGTCCAAACACCTGCTAACTTATTCGTCTACAACCATAGGTTATGTCTTGCTTTAACTTGGGCTCGATACATAACTCAAACCTAGCACAAGCGAGTCAGTTCATCTCTTTTGGGACAGCCTGACTCAATCCCAACGTAGCTTGTTATTTTAAGACCAATCAGCAAACACAAGCAATTCGCGACTGGTCACGCAGGCAGGTTATTAAGCTGCTAATGCGTAAGTGTTTGTATTTTTTGCAGTTATATTTAACTGGCATTTTTACATCTGCCGATGAGTTGCAGAACAAGCCTCATAATGCCTGTCGAATCCGTAACAACCCCTTAGGTTTGATACGAAAATTATTATAGCAGATTTTTTCGCAAAAAGCAAAGCTATTTTTTTACAATTTCCTTACAATTTTAAAATTTTTTGAAATATGGTACAATATAATTATGTATAAATTCTGGCAAAAAACGATCCAAGTATTGAGTGTTATTACACTTATCGGGACATTTGTGTTTCTTTTTTGGTTATATAAAATTGGTATTTTAAACGATCAAAATGCACTTTCTGAGTTCATCAAAGGTCTAGGTGCATTTGGCAGTCTTTCATTCTTAGCTATTCAGATTATTCAAGTTGTATTTCCGATTATTCCAGGCGGTGTTACGACTGTTGTGGGTTTCCTCGTATTTCATTTTTGGTGGGGATTCTTTCTCAATTATCTTGGAATTTCAATCGGTAGTATCATCCTTTTCTGGTTGGCTCGTCGCTATGGAAAGAAATTTTGTCTCCTCTTCATGTCTGAAGATACATTTTACAAATATGAAAGCAAAATTGATAATAAACGTAGTTATGAAATTTTCTTTATTCTTTGCATGCTTTCTCCCATTTCACCTGCTGATATTGTTGTCATGATTACAGGCTTAACTAGTATGAGTTATCGAAAATTTATCACCATCACTCTCCTCTGTCGTCCATTTTCCATCGTTGCCTACAGCTTCTTTTGGATTTATGGAAGCCAATTTTTACAACAAATCCTCAAATAATAGTCCAAACAGCCTTATCATCTGACAAGGCTGTTTTATTTATTCTGTAATTTTCTGATACATATACGGTCGACGATCTCTAAAGAGCCCCCAGTACAAGCGCTCACGCGCACCCTTATCCAAGTCATAAGTAGCTAGCAAGACTGCTTCTTCCTCCCGTCCCGCTTTTTCAATCAATTCACCTATTTCATCCGTCATAAAGGATGAACCATAGAAACGCAGGCTAGAAGACTGACCTCCATTTTCAACAGAAGGCTGCACTTCTTCCAAGCCAATCCGATTGGCCGCAATGACCGGGGTGATATTGGCCGCAGCATGACCTTGCATAGTTCGTTGCCAATGTCCTTGACTATCCGTGTCCAAAATCGGCTCCGAACCGATGGCTGTGGGATAAAAGAGTAATTCTGCCCCACTCAACGCCAGGCAGCGAGCCGTTTCTGGGAACCACTGGTCCCAACAAATGCCAATGCCAATTTTCGCATAACGCGTTTTCCAAACTTTAAATCCAGTATTTCCAGGTGTGAAGTAAAACTTCTCCTGGTAATAATGGTCGTCAGGAATATGGGTCTTGCGGTAAACTCCCAAAACTGTCCCATCCGCATCAATGACCGCAATGGAATTATACAGGCTATTACCATCTTTTTCATAGAAAGAAATAGGCAATACCACCTGCAATTCCTTGGCAATAGGAATAAAGTGCTGAACAGCATCATTTTCCTCTACAGACTTGGCATAGTTATAATAATCATACTGGCGTTCTTGACAAAAATAAGGACGCTCAAAGAGTTCAGGCAGGAGAATAATCTGCGCTCCCTGACCAGCAGCCTGTCTGACCAAACGCTCTGCAGTTGCCAGATTTTCCCAAAGGTCCTGACTACACTGCATTTGAACAGCAGCTACAGTAACATTTCTCATAATTTCAATCCTTTTCGTAAGTTCTTTATGGGCGATAGAATGTACCTGAGATAAGGAAAGACGGTACAGGCTATACTAGAGTATACCAAACCGACTTGACGCAATATCAGGGACATTTAGCCCCATAAAGGGGAATTTGCTGGGTAATACAATGAACATTCCCACCCCCTAGCAGGATGTCGCGAGCTGGAATGCCGACGACTTTTCTGGTTGGAAAAAGCTGCGCTAGTAGCTCAAGTGCCTGCGCATCATGCTCATCATCAAACTGGGGCACCAGAACCGCACCGTTGCTGATGTAGAAATTCACATAGGAAGCCGCCAAACGTTCGCCAGCTGTCCGTACTTCTTCCCCCGCTTCATAGACATAGCCTGGCAAATCCTCTTCTGTCACCAAAATGGGATTTTTGGGAATAGGCAGTTTGTGGACGGTCAAGTTTCTACCCTTGGCATCCACTTGCTCTTCCAAGTAGTCCCAATCTGCCTTGGACATGGCATATTGGGGGTCTGCCTCATCATCCGTCCAGGCTAAAACTATCTCAGCTGGGCCAACAAAGACCGCAACATTGTCCACGTGTTCATTGGTTTCATCATTAAAGATACCGTATGGGAGCCAGAGGACCTTTTCAGCTCCGAGAGTATCTAGAAGCACTTGCTCAATCTGGTCCTTGGTCAGATGGGGATTACGGCCTGGGCTCAGTAAACAGGATTCGGTCACCATGATGGTTCCCTCGCCGTCGCTATGGATGGCTCCTCCTTCTAGGACAAAGGGATGGGCATCATGGACTGGCAGACCGATGGCCTGACTAAATCGACTAGCCGCCTGATCATCTGCCTCATAGTCCTGATAAAGACCATCATAGCTTCCGCCCCAAGCGTTAAAGGCCCAATCGACAGACAAAGCTCTGCCATTTTCATGGACCAAGACCGTCGGACCTGTATCACGCGCCCAAGCGTCGTTGGTGGGGATGTCCAGGTAGGTTACACCATCACCCAGCATGGATTGTGCCTCCTCACGGTGTGCCTCGTCCACCAAGAGATAGACCTGCTCGCTTTCAGCAATGGTTTTAATGACCTGGCTAAAGGCTTTTTTTGCCCCCTGACCATCAAAGGGCCAGGATCCTGGGCGAGTCGGCCACACCATTAGGGTTCCATGATGGGGCTCATACTCAGCAGGCATGCGGTAACCCGCTGCTTTGGGACTTTCTATCATGACAACCTCCCCTTGAAATCTTCATAGCCAAATTCCTTGATAATACGGCAGTCGCCAACCTTGTCCATGAGGGCCAGACTAGGCAGACCAATGCCGTTAAAGGTATTATTTTTAACAAAAGAATAGATTGCCATGTCCTCAAAATAGAGCTTGTCACCAATCTCCACAGTTTTTTCAAAGGAATAATCGCCGATGATGTCCCCCGTCAGACAGGTATTGGAAGATAGTCGGTAAGTATAGGCCTTTTCACCAGCCTCAAAGCCATGACGAAGCGGTGGGCGATAGGGCATTTCCAAGACATCAGGCATATGGCAGGTAGCCGAAGCGTCTAACACTAGCGTTTCAATACCATTTTCGACAATGTCTAACACTTCTGTCACCAAATAGCCTGCATTGAGAGCAATGGCTTCACCAGGCTCGATGTAGACTTCCAACCCATATTTTTCCTGCATGTGCTGGATAGAGGCAATCAGCAATTCTACATCATAATCTTCTCTGGTCACATGATGGCCTCCGCCCATATTGAGCCATTTAATACGATGTAGATAGGGGCCGAATTTGTCCTCGACAGCTTCCAAGGTGGTTTTCAAATCATCTGAATTTTGCTCGCAGAGAGTGTGGAAATGCAGGCCATCCACCAAGTCCAGCAGGTCTTCTGAAAACTGACTGATGCGGACACCAAAACGAGAGCCTGTTGCACAGGGATCATAGAGGGCATGTTCACCTTGGGTGGAACATTCTGGATTGATCCGCAGACCAATACTTACTCCTGCTGCTCTGCATTTGTCCGCATGCTTGCGGAGCTGGCGCTCTGTGTTAAAGACAATATGGTCTGCAATCTCTAAAATCTCCTCCAAATCCGCATCCTTAAAGGCGGGGGCAAAAACATGAACTTCGCCCCCAAACTCCTCACGACCCAGCCTAGCTTCATAAAGACCTGAAGCAGTTGTTCCAGCTAAGTACTGACTAATTAGAGGATAGGTAGCATACATGGAGAAGGCTTTTTGGGCCAAAAGTACCTTACAGCCTGTACGGTCTTGGACAGACTTGAGAATTTCTAAATTATTGACCAGCTTGGCTTCATCAATGACATAGGCTGGTGTTGGAACTTGATCTATTCTCATTTAGTCCACCAAAACAGGATTTTCTACTACCTGCCAAGGTAGACCATACTGGTTGAGCAAGTCCATAAATGGATCTGGATCCAATTCTTCCAAGTTGTAAACACCAGGTTTTTTCCAAGTTCCGTCCATAACAAGTTTAGTTCCAATCATTGCAGGCACACCAGTTGTGTAGGAAATCGCCTGTGAACCAACTTCCTTGTAACATTCCTGGTGGTCACAAACATTGTAGATGTAAATAGTCTTCTCTACACCGTCCTTGATACCTGTGAAAATACAGCCGATATTAGTCTTGCCAACGGTACGAGGACCAAGGCTGGCTGGGTCTGGTAATAATGCCTTGAGGAATTGGATTGGCACCACTTCTTGTCCGTTGAAATTGATTGGGTCTGTCCGCAAAAGACCAACATTTTCCAAGCATTTCATATGAGTCAAGTAGGATTGACCGAAAGTCATAAAGAAGCGAATACGTTTGACACCTGGAATATTCTTAGCCAGCGATTCGATTTCTTCGTGGTGGAGGAGGTACATATCCTTCTGACCCACTTCTGGGAAGTCATATTCTCGCTTGATAGACATGGCTTCAACTTCCACCCATTTGCCATTTTCCCAGTAGGAACCTGGGGCAGAAACCTCACGCAGGTTGATTTCAGGGTTGAAGTTGGTCGCAAATGGATAACCGTGGTCACCACCGTTGCAATCGAGGATGTCGATATAGTGGATTTCATCAAAATAATGCTTGAGTGCGTAGGCTGAAAATACGCTGGTCACCCCTGGATCAAATCCGGACCCCAAAAGTGCTGTCAGCCCTGCTTTTTCAAAACGCTCCTTATAAGCCCACTGCCATGAGTAGTCAAAGTAAGCCGTAAAGCCCTCTTCAGCACAGCGTTTTTCATAAATAGCCCGCCATTCTGGGTCTTCTGTATCCTCACACTCGTAGTTGGCGGTGTCGATGTAGTCCACTCCAGTCGCCAAGCAGGCATCCATGATGGTCAAGTCCTGATAAGGTAAGGCAACGTTCAAGACAGCTTTGGGCTGGTAGCTTTCAATCAAGGCAATCACTTCTTCCACCTTGTCCGCATCCACTTGGGCAGTTTCAATTTTTACGGAAGTTTTTCCTTCTAAGGCAGCCTTCAAATCATCACATTTGGACTTGGTACGGCTGGCAATCATGACCTCCGTGAAGGTATCTTCTGCTTGGCAAACCTTGCTGATGGCAACTTGGGCAACTCCGCCACAACCAATTACTAACAAACGACTCATTATTTTTTCTCCTCTTCTTCTAAAATGTCTTCGACATAACGGGGCAAGAGAAATGCTCCAATATGCAAGTTTGCGGTATAGTATTCTGTGAAAAGCTGACGTGCCTTCCATTTTTCCTTATCAAAATCTTCAATGGGATGGTATTTTTTAGAGGCAAAGCCAAATAACCAATAGCCTGCCGCAGATGTCGGAATATGGGCCTGATAAACACGGCTGATAGGGAAGGACTGGGTCGCCTTTCTGTGCATGGAACGAAAGGCAGACTCATCTTCGTCATAAAATGGCGAACCATGTTGGTAAACCATGATGCCATCTTCCTTCAAAGCTCGGTAGGCATTACCATAAAATTCCTTGGTAAAGAGTCCTTCCGTATGCCCAAATGGATCTGTCGCATCATTGATGATGATGTCATATTCGTTCTCACAGTTGCGCAAGAAACGCAGACCATCTTGTAAATAAACCTCGACCCGCTCATCTTCTAAACCCGATGCATAGTCTGGGAAATACTGACGACACACTTCAACCAACAACTCATCTGGCTCTACAACGTCAATACGTTCAATTTCAGGATACATACTGAGAACTTGAGCAACTCCACCATCTCCCCCACCCAGAATCAAGATTTTCTTGGGATTGGGATGGACGGCCATGGGTACATGGACGGCCATTTCGTTGTAAACAAAATCATCTGCATCTGAAAAGAGGACACGGCCGTTAAGGGTCAAAATCTTTCCAAAGGCTGGCGAGTCCAACACAGCAATGTCCTGAAATTCACTCTTGCCAGCATAGAGCTGCTGGCTGGTGCGAATGGATAACTTGACATCTGGCGTTTGGACTTCTGAAAACCACATTTCCATCGTTAGCCCTCCTTTATAACATTGATGTAGTTGACATCTGGATCTTCCGTACCTTGGACAGAGCAGCCGCGCTCCTTGGCAAAGATGATGTAATCAACAATTTCTTGGGTCACTCGTTCACCTGGAGCTAAAAGCGGAATACCAGGCGGGTAGCACATAACAAATTCTCCACAGACCTGACCAACTGCTTCTTGCAGGGAACGGCTTTCCCGCTCTGCATAAAAGGCTTCCTGCGGTGACAAAACTAGCTGCGGCTGAATGTACTCCCCTGAAATCAAATCCGAACCATCGCGCGAATACAATCGCTTGATGTCAGCCATTGCCCCAACCAGTCTCTCGATGTCCTGCAAGCGGTCACCGATGGAAATATAGGCCAAGATATTGCCAATATCGCCAAATTCAATCTGGATGTCGTACTCATCCCGCAGCAAATCATAGACTTCAATCCCTGTCAAACCAATGCCCTGCGTATAGATGGAGAGCTTGGTTACATCAAAATCATGCACCGTTTTACCATCAATCAATTCCTTGGAATAGGCATAGTAGCCACCGATGGCATTGATTTCACGACGAGCATACTCAGACATTTCAATGACTTTTTCAAAAGACTCTTTCCCACGAAGGGCCAGATTTCTCCGTGAAATATCCAAACTAGCCAGCAAGAGATAGGAGGCAGACGTTGACTGGGTCAAGTTGATAATCTGGCGGACATACTCTACATTCATATCAGGACCGACCAATAGGAGCGAGCTCTGAGTCAGACTGCCACCTGATTTGTGCATAGAAACAGCTGCCATATCAGCCCCCACATCCATAGCCGCCGCTGGCAATTTTTCCGAAAAATGCAAATGCGCACCATGAGCCTCGTCGACTAAGACTTTCATGCCCACTGCGTGAGCTTTCTCAGTCAAGGTACGCAGGTCTGAGCAGATTCCATAGTAGGTCGGATTGTTAATCAAGACAGCAACCGCATCAGGATGCTCAGAAATAGCCCGTTCAAAGGCATCATTTTCCAAGGCAAGAGCAATACCAATCCGTGGCTCCACACTCATATCCACATAGACAGGGATGGCGCCACAGAGAACCAGGGCATTGAGGGCTGACTTGTGGACATTTCGAGGGAGAATGATTTTATCGCCCGCCTTACAGGTCGCCAGAATCATGGTCTGGACGGAAGAGGTTGTCCCTCCAACCATGAGAAAGGCATGGCTGGCGCCGAAGGCTTCCGCTGCCAATTCCTCGGCCTCTCGGATAATGGAGACTGGATGCCCTAAGTTATCCAAGGGTTTCATGGAATTGACATCAATCCCCACGCATTTTTCGCCAAGTAGTTCTACTAATTCAGGATTTCCCCGACCCCGTTTGTGTCCAGGCACATCAAAGGGAACAATCCGTTTTCGGCGTAACTGTACCAATCCCTGATAAATAGGGGCTTGGTGTTGATTTTTCATATTGAAAAACTCCTTTGCTTGATGGACTCCCACTCTTTTAAACAAGAAAAAGAGCAGGGTTCATCCTGCTCTACAATCCAAATTGACGCTTTTTATTCTTCTCTTGAGTTTATGTGCCTACCGTTTCCTACTCTCCAGTGCAAATATATACGTACTTTATTGACCGTTTCACAAGATGACGTGTGCTTTCACCACACTGACAAAATTAGAAATTAGGAAAAACTTCCCAACATCAACTTATAAAATGTAGGCTTTTAACCCTATCAATAATGTGGCTTACGCCACGCTTCGGCATTCGACCCGCCTGTCCGTAGGCTTTGGTTATGATAAATAGCAGAGCTACCCATCCCATATAGGTCTGATATTTGCTAGAATAGCTATAATTACTTTTCCTAGGCTAGTTTATTGTAACACGGAAATTTGTCTTTGACAAGTATAATTTTTAATATTTTTTATAAAAAATCCAAACATTCATAAAAAAATGGCTTCAAACGTTCGAAACCATTTTGTTTTTTTATTTAATTCCTAATGCAATTCGAGCGTAACGGCTCATTTTTTGAACTGTCCAGGCCGGTGACCAAACCAAGCGAACATCTACTTCCGTTACCTCTGGAACATCTTTTAAGACATCATGAATTTGATCGGTAATCAAGTCAGCCAAGGGACAGCCCATAGTTGTCAGAGTCATATCAATCTCGGCCTTACCTTCGATAAAACGAATTTCATAAATGAGCCCCAAATTGATAATATCAATCCCTAGCTCAGGGTCAATCACGTCTTCTAGAGCATGAAAAATACGCTCTTGAATTTCTTTTACCTGTTCTTCTGTATAGGCCATTTTTCTCTCTTTCTTTTCACTATTGCATTGTCATCTAAAGGAACAAAAATTTCATCCAAATAAGCCATGAACTATTGAAGGTTAGAAATGAAACAAACCAGGTTTGTGTCAAAACCTCCCCCGGACCCTCGCTTGTTTCAAATTTTTAGCAAGCGACCTGATAAGTGCCACCGAACTTTGTCCGCTTTCGGATTTCTAGGCGGACGTTGAGAAAGCCTATCCGTAGACTTATGCCTCGCTTTCATATTTCTAGGCTCGGCTCGGGTTAAAACACCACTGGGTTAGCCTGCTCTCTTATTTTCAAGCAGGCTTCAACAGTCTGGGAGACTGTTGAAGGTGGGAAATAGAACTGACGGAAGTCAGTAACCTTTTAGTCCACAGACCTTTGTCCGCTTTCGGATTTCTGGGCGGACGTTGAGAAAGCCTATCCGTAGGCTTATGCCTCGCTTTCCTATTTCTAGGCTCGGGTTAAAACACCACTGGGTTAGCCTGCTTTCTTATTTCTGGACAGGCTTCAACAGTCTGTGAGACTGTTGAAGGTTGGAGATAAAACAAACGAAGTTTGTGTCAAAACCTCCCCGAACTCTCGCTCGTTTCTAGTTTTCAGCGAGCGGTTAAAAACCTCCCCCAGACTCTCGCTTGTTTCAAATTTTTTGCAAGCGACCTGATAAGTACCACCTGACTTTGTACGCTTACGGATTTCTAGGCGGACGTTGAGAAAGCCTATTCGTAGGCTTATGCCTCGCTTTCATATTTCTAGGCTCGGGTTAAAAACCTCCCCCGGAGGTTTTTAATCCTCAATAAAATCTCTGAGTGGTTTGCTACGGGATGGGTGGCGGAGTTTACGAAGGGCTTTGGCTTCGATCTGGCGAATACGTTCACGAGTTACGTTGAAGACTTTACCTACATCTTCAAGAGTTCGCATTTTTCCGTCGTCCAAACCAAAGCGGAGGCGAAGAACATTCTCTTCACGGTCTGTCAGCGTATCTAGCACTTCATCCAATTGCTCACGAAGGACAACTCGAGTAGTATAGTCAACTGGATTTTCAATCACTTCATCTTCAATGAAATCTCCCAAATGGCTATCATCTTCTTCACCGATTGGGGTTTCCAAAGACACTGGCTCTTGGGCAATCTTAAGGATTTCACGGACTTTTTCAGGTGTCATATCCATACGCTCTGCAATTTGTTCTGGCGTTGGATCCTGTCCTAACTCTTGCAAGAGATTGCGTTGTTCACGAACCAATTTATTGATGGTTTCTACCATGTGAACAGGGATACGAATCGTACGAGCTTGGTCTGCAATAGCACGGGTAATGGCCTGACGAATCCACCAAGTCGCATAAGTTGAAAATTTGAAACCTTTTGAGTAGTCAAACTTGTCAACAGCCTTCATCAAGCCCATGTTTCCTTCTTGGATAAGATCAAGGAACTGCATACCACGCCCCACATAGCGTTTAGCAATGGAAACAACCAAACGCAAGTTAGCTTCAGCCAAACGTTGTTTTGCTTCAGGATCGCCAGCTTCAACTGCCAAGGCTAATTCTTGCTCTTCTTCGTTGGTCAAGAGTGGCACAACACCGATTTCTTTCAAGTACATGCGGACGGGATCATTAACCTTTGCGGACGTGCTTCCTAGCAATTCTTCGTCAGATAATTCTGGTTCTTCTTCAACCTGCAAAGCACGCGCAGATGGGTTACCTTCCTTATCCACAATCGAAATTCCTGCATCCTGAATTCGTTGGAGCAAGTCATCAATCCCATCAGCATCAAGTGTAAACGGAATAACCAGCTGGTCATTGATTTCATCATCGGTTGCCGAACCTTGTTTCTTGTGATTACGAATAAATTCAGCAACTTGCACATCAAAGGTCGTTACTTCTGTCTTTTTATCTTTTTTACTTGTCATATTTACTCCATTTGTTTTCTTTTCTCGAGCAATTTTTGTAACTCATCGAGGGCAATATCAGCATTTCCCACATGGGAATGTTCACGGATTTTCCGTGTTAGGTGTTGATTTTCCTTTCGTAACAATTCCTTGTCACGGCGAAATTCTAATTCTTCAATTTCATTTTGCGCCACTTCCTTTGGCAGACGCTCTTCC
Organism: Streptococcus sp. 32226D021BW; assembly: GCF_053545015.1. Taxonomy (NCBI): domain Bacteria; kingdom Bacillati; phylum Bacillota; class Bacilli; order Lactobacillales; family Streptococcaceae; genus Streptococcus; species Streptococcus sp. 32226D021BW. The sequence goes on from NZ_JBPPVC010000006.1 coordinate 22,859, forward strand.
AAAATCCGATACCAGGCTTGTTGGACGGTATCATCTAACTTGGATAAGCCAAAACTACTAATCTCACCTTGATTTTTCAGTAATTCATATAATACCTGCAATTCCGGTGTCGCAAAATAAAAATCTTCTCGCAGACGAAATTCATTTAAAATATAAGGGTGCTCGACCATACGGTAAAGCAGGTGATTTTCAGTTCGGATAAGACCTGTCAGCCGGGAAATAGCCTGAACAGGCGGTGCATAGACCTGCTCTTTCTGTTGATGATAGGCTTGCTGACTTCGTTCCTGTCGCTGATGTAAGCGAACAGCATTGACAGCCTGCTCCACCTGACCGTAGTCAAAATCAGATAGGACTTCCGCAACCTTATAAATATAAGTGTTTTGTGCAGTAATCGACGAAACCCTTGCAATAATAGGAGCAATCCTCTCCACAAATTCAATCTGCATCTGCAAATTATCTGGATTTTCTGGCTTTAGATAGTCAATCAAAAATTCTACATCGCTAATCCGTGACTTAGTAAGGACTTGGCGCAAGGCCTCTTCTGAATTTTTTTGTAAAAATTCATCAGGGTCCATATTGTCAGGTAGACTAACAATCTCAACTTGAAAATCTCGTAATTCATCCAAAGCCTTCATAGTGGCAGCTTGACCAGCCCTATCACCATCATAGGTCAGAACAATTTTCTTGCAAAACTTGGCCAGATGACCAACATGCTCGCGAGTCAGAGCCGTCCCCATAGAAGCTACCGCATTGTCAATACCAGCCCGATGAGCCGCAATAACATCTAGAAATCCCTCCATCAGGTAAACTTCCCGCTGCTTTTTGATAACCGCCTTAGCTTTATCCAAATGATATAATTCGTAACTTTTATTGAAAATAGCTGTGCTACGAGAATTCTTATACTTGGCTAATTGCTTGTTCTGCAGGTCTTTTTCTGTCCAAATCCGACCTGAAAAGGCAATCACTCGACCATATTCATCGGTTAGCGGAAACATGATCCGCCCTTGAAAAGCATCGAAAATCATATTCTGCTCACTGGGATTGAAAAGACCCGAATGAAGCAGGCTATCTTCATCGTAGTTCTGAGAAAGTTTCTGATAAAGAATATTTTGTCCATCTGGTGCTAAACCTAGTTGAAAATTCTTAATAACTTCATCCGTTAAACCACGCTGATGGAGATATTGTCTAGCTTCCTCGCCCATCTTTGTCGTCATCAACAAGGCATGGTAAAACTTTGTCGCATCTTGATGGATATCATAGAGAGCTTGATGTGGATTTTCCTTCTTAGGCTGAAAATGATTGGTGGATACTTCTACCTGAAACCCAGCTTTTTCTGCCAAAATGGCTACCGCATCAGTGAAAGAAACACCTCGGGTTTCCTCAATAAATTTAAAAACATCCCCAGACTTACCGCAACCAAAACAATGATAGAACTGTTTATCCTCAATGACGTTAAAGGAAGGAGTTTTTTCTCCATGAAAGGGACAAAGACCAAGAAAATTGCGTCCAGCCTTGGTCAAAGCAATTGTTTCACCAATCACATCCACGATATTGAGGGCTTGTTTGATTTCTGTTATTTTATCTTTTGACAGCATATATCCTCCTCAACATCCTATTTGCTAATTGAAAAGTGGACACTCTTCCCTTAGTCTAACATATTCTATTTTATACCAAAAATTGAAAAATGTAAAATTTCTGAAACAAATTGCTTGTAAAATATTTTTTAATGGTTATAATATATAGAGTAAAATATTTATGAAAGGACATATTTAGGATATGTTGAAAGATTTAAAAGCGTTTTTGTTCCAAGGTAATGTTATTGACCTTGCTGTTGCAGTTATCTTTGGTGCTGCCTTCAAAGCCATCATTGATTCATTCGTTGCTGACTTGATCACACCATTGTTGCTTACTCCAGCTTTGAAAGCTGCTGGCGCAGATAAAATTGCTGACTTGAGCTGGAATGGTGTTACTTATGGTAACTTCTTGAGCGCTGTTATCAACTTCTTGATTATCGGTACTGTTTTGTTCTTCATCGTTAAGGCTGCTGAAAAAGCAATGCCTAAGAAAGAAGCAACTCCTGCTGGTCCAACTCAAGAAGAATTGCTTGCAGAAATCCGCGACTTGTTGAAAAAATAATCAATAAGATAGTGAAACAGGCCCTGTGCCTGTTTTTCTTTTGCACTATGACAAAAAGAAGATGTGAGCCAAAACTCACATCTTTTCTTATCCTTGGTATCCATTTGGATTTTTAGACTGCCAGTTCCATGTGTCACGACACATGTCCTCAATCGTTTTCTCTGTTTTCCAATTGAGTTCAGCTAGAGCCTTATCGGCGTTGGCATAGCAGGTCGCTACATCGCCAGGGCGACGGTCAACGATTTTATAAGGTACCGGTACACCGTTCACTTTTTCAAAAGCCTGAACCAGTTCTAAAACACTGGTTCCTTGACCTGAACCAAGGTTATAGGTATGGACACCTGCTGTCGTTGAGATTTTTTCCAGCGCCTTGATGTGACCTAGAGCCAAGTCAATGACGTGGATATAATCACGAACACCTGTTCCATCCACTGTATCATAGTCATTACCAAAGACGCTGAGTTCTGGACGTTTGCCAACAGCAACTTGAGCCACAAACGGCATAAGGTTGTTTGGAATGCCAGCTGGATCTTCACCGATTAGACCGGATTCATGGGCACCGATTGGATTGAAGTAACGGAGAAGGGCAACACTCCACTCCTTATCTGCTACTTCCACATCACGCAAGATCTGTTCCAACATGACTTTTGTGTAACCATAAGGGTTAGTTGCGCTAGTTGGCATGGTTTCAACCAAAGGCGATGGATTGTTGAGTCCATAGACAGTTGCGCTAGATGAGAAGACAATCTTCTTGACACCAAACTCTGCCATAACTTCCACCAAAGCCAAAGTGGACATGATATTATTTTCATAATACATGACTGGTTTTTGAACCGATTCACCAACCGCCTTGTAGCCAGCAAAGTGAATTGCTGCCTCAATACTTTCTTTTTCAAAAACCTCACGCAAGGCAACCTTATTTGCTACATCCAATTCATAGAAAGTTGGACGTTTGCCAGTAATGGTTTCGATGCGATCCAAAACCAAAATACTTGAGTTGGAGAGATTATCTACGATGACAACGTCTTTACCCAACTTCAACAACTCCACAACGGTATGACTACCAATATAGCCAGCTCCACCTGTAACCAAGATACTCATATATACTCCTTTTCACTTGGACAATATTTTATATACTTATTATAAGTTAGACAGGCTGAAAAGTAAACAAAAAAACAGCCCTCAGGCTGTTCAAATTCAATTAGAATTTTTTACGCTTGCGAGCTGCTTCTGATTTACGTTTACGTTTTACAGATGGTTTCTCGTAGAATTCGCGTTTGCGTGTTTCTTGAAGAGTACCAGCTTTAGTAACCGCACGTTTGAAACGACGAAGAGCATCATCAAGTGATTCGTTCTTGCGTACTACTGTTTTTGACATTATTTTCACTCCCCTCAATTTCAAAGTCTTACTTATTTTACTGTAAATTCACCGCATTGTCAAGAGGTTTTTCTTGGCTAATGTTATTTTTTAACCATCCTAAGCCATATCAAACAGAGCACTTCATACAGGACGAAAAAGAGAATAAAGCAATGGAGGAAAAATTCCTGAGGAAGTATATAGATAACTGGATCTGTCAGCGGGTCAAAGAGCCAGGTTGAATCACCAGGAAAGAGCAGATGATGGAAGAGGACAAAAAAGCTATCAAAACCGATCAACACGCCCATCACTGCAATCATCACAGGAGCAAGAGCCATCCACATAAAAACAGTTCGATAGAGTTTTCCAAATCCTTTTCGCACCACTTCTTTCCAAAAATAGAAAACCGCAGGCAAACTAATCAGGAAAATAACCTGTGCCAGATGAAAGAGGCCTTTGACATCCGCAAAATGTTTGAGACCATCAGCTGAAGAGGAAAAATTTGGCATGTCTAAAACACTTGCAAATGGATTGGTCAGATAGTTCATCAAGATATTAAAATTATAGGAAATATCTGATGACTTCATGTAAACAACTTTTTCCAACCCTAAAAAAGAAATCTCAAGCGGATAAACTAGCCAAGCTAGATAGATGGTACCTAGAACTGCTGCCGACAAGACAAATAAAATCGTTCCGATAATCTGTAACTTAGTTCTCATCAAAACTCCATTCATCTAGGCTGTTGAGGACATGGGTCGGAGCAAGGGGTAAGTCTGCTACTTCTTCTGGTTTAGTGAAGCCAGTCAAGACCAATAAGGTTGGAAATCCATTGTCAATCCCAGCTCGAATATCCGTCAGATAGTTATCCCCCACCATAACCGTCTGACTGCGTTCCGTCCCTAAAATCTCCAGAGCCTTGTCCATGATAATGGCTTCAGGTTTTCCGATAAAGGTCGGCTCAACACGGGTAGCAGCTTTCAAAAGCGCAATCAATGAACCAGCACCTGGCAGATGACCTCGCTCCGTCGGAATGTTCAAATCAGGATTGGTACCGATGAAGGTAGCTCCCTTTTGAATAGCCAAGGTGGCAATGGTCAGTTTTTCATAGGTCAACTGAGTATCCAAACCGACAACAACATAGGCTGGATTTTCCGTGTCTTCCACATAACCTGCCTCAAAAATGGCAGACTTGAGCCCGTCTTCTCCAATGACATAGACTGTCTTTTCCCGCCCCAAGTCATTCATATAATCTACTGTCGCCAGACTGGCTGTATAGATGGTTTCAAGCGGTGTCTCAGTGTTAAAGTTTTCAGCCAACATAGCCTGCACCATCTCAGGACGACGGGTGGTATTGTTGGTCACAAAGAGATAGGGAATGTTGCGCTCCTGCAAGCCATGAATAAACCGTTCACCAGCTGGAATTCGTTTCTTCCCCTCATAAATAGTTCCGTCTAAATCAATCAAATAGCCTTGATAGGTCATACTTTCTCCTTAATCAAATCGTGTTTCCCAGTGCTCAGATCGACTGGCTTCCAAGCAAAGTGCTAACTGCTCAGCTGTATTTTTCCCAAGCGAGAGCGGCGGTAAGACATCTAGACTGAAAAAGCCACTGGCAACTGTTTCCGAATTGGGCTGAAACTCCCCGCCAAGGAGCCGACATAGAATGAAGACCTTAGTCACGCGGTGGGCTGACTTGGCAGGATTGTTCTTGTGCTTATCCAAAATCGCCACGACTCGCAGAGCCTCCACATCCAGCCCCGCTTCTTCCTTTACTTCCTTGACCACATTGTCCTTGACAGACTGGTCCACATCGCACCAACCACCTGGTAAGGACCAGAGCCTATCGTTTTCCTGGACCAATAGGATTTTATCCTCTTGAAAAATAGCTGCGCGGGTATCCAGTTTGGGTGTCTGATAGCCTGTTTCATTGCAAAACAAGTCTTTCACCACTTCCAAGGGCTGACCAGATGGCTCTACCAACATTTCCGCCGCAATCTGACGGATTTCCTCAAATCGTTCCATGTCATAAACATCTTTTCCATAGGCCAAGCCTGTCTGTGCTAAGGCTTGTAAACGTACGGCCCATTCCAACCACTTATCCTGCGACATGACGTTCCCTCCATTCTATGACAGCTTGCGCATGGATATGCCCATCTACCACGATTTCATGCTGGCTGACACCAGCTTCTGCCACCATGCGTGAACTCACCAAGCTAGTCGCCTCTACTTCCTTGAGATACTTGAGTTGGATTTTTTTAGGGACATGGCAGAGCAGAAAATCATAGCCCAGTGCTTCATACATCCATTCCAGATACTTGCCATTATTGACATGACCATTCATATCTAAATCAAAATAGCGAACAGGGAATTCTTGGGCAGATGGTTTTTCCAAGCGCTGATACTTGGGAGCCCGAGGCAATTTCTTGACCTGCTCAGACTGATAAGGAGCAATCAAATCTTCTGGCACAGGCGCCACCTTGCGAGTTTCAAAATCAATCAGGACAAAATAGCAGAGAATGTCCAACAAAAGATTGCCTGCTGCATCGTAGATATAGAACATCCGATGACAGAAAAACTTATTGTAGGCAACTGCTTCTGTTTTGATTGTGATAGTTTCATTGTACTTGGGTAGGCCTTGAATAGTCAGTTCATAATCTGTCACCACCCAAATCAAGCCAAATTCCTGAAAAACATAGAGGTCACTGCGACCCAGTTCTTCCGACTGCCGACCTGACACACCAAGACAATAGGAAATAAAGTCCGGCAGTTTGATCTCTTGTTTAACATCCACCATATCAAAGGGAATGGTGAACTCTTCTTGGTATGTTCGTCCCATTGTGTCCTCTTTCTAATCTTCTATAATGAAACGCTCGGCAACTGTGTCGCCTAAAAACAATCCCTTTTTAGTCATCCGAAGCCAACGGTCTTCTTCTTGTAAAAGACCTTCATTTTTCAAGTCTCTGACCACCTGACCGTAGCGGTCTTCAAAGGAAATGCCAAACTTTTCCTCGAATCGCTCAATAGACACGCCAGTTTTTTTCCGTAAGCCTAAAAACATCTCTTCTTCCATTTGCTCGGTCTTGCTGAGAAACTCTTCGTGCAGACGGGAATGGCCTTTTTCGCGGATGGACTTGAGGTAGTGCTGGATGGGGCCGCGGTTGCGGTAGCGCATGCCGTCGATGTAGCCTGAAGCCCCTGCCCCCAAACCGTAATACTCGGAATTGTCCCAGTACATGAGGTTGTGGCGGCTTTCAAAACCAGGCTTGGTGAAGTTGGAAATCTCGTAATGCTCGAAGCCGTTTTTCTCCAACTCTTGAAGAATGTAGTCGAACATATCGGACTCTACATCTTCGTTGGGCAGATGGAGGTTGCCACGGCGTTGGCGGTTCATGAAGACCGTATGGTTTTCCAAAATCAAGCTATAGAGGCTCATGTGGGGAATATCCAGCTCCAAGGCCTTGGCAACATTGTCCACCACCTGCTCCATGGTCTGACCAGGCAGGGCATAAATCAGGTCAATGGAAATGTTGTAAAAACCCGCTTCCTTGAGGGCTGCAATTGTTTCATAAATCTGGGCCTGATTGTGGCTGCGACCGATTTTTTTCAACATGCGGTCGTCAAAGGTCTGGACCCCCAGCGACACCCGATTGCACTTGGATTTTTTCAAAACTGCAATCTTGTCTGCCGTCAAGTCACCTGGATTGGCCTCGATGGTAAATTCTTCCAGTTGCGACAAGTCCAATAGTTCCTCCAGACTGGTCAGGAGATAATCTAGCTGGTCTGCCGAGAGAGCCGATGGTGTTCCGCCTCCGATATAGAGGGTTTTGAGGGCTGGCAGGTCGTAAAACTTGACCTCTTCCATGAGGGCTGCCAAATACTCGTCGACAGGCTGATTCTTGATAAAGACCTTGGAAAAGTCACAGTAGTAACAAATCTGGGTACAGAATGGAATGTGGATATAGGCAGATGTCGGTCGTTTTTTCATACTAACTATTATAGCATACTGTCAGTAAAATTATTTTCTAGATACTTTACCCCCCCTCAAATAATGATATAATGAAATAAAAAGGAGGTCCTCTATGAAAAAAGAAATTTTCTACGACTGTATCAATTTGATTCTATCATTTTTGCTTTGTCGCTGGCTCTTTATGACCTTTCTTTTTTACCAGTTCACGACCATTTTCATGACGATTGATTTTTGGCCGACACTTGCCGCAATCCTGTTAATGACCGGATTTTGCTTTACCCTATTTCGACTTGTCTATAAGCCCCACATTTCGAGACTGACAATTTGGTTTTTCTACGCTTGCTACGGGCTTCTGCTAGTCTATCTTCTCTTTTTCAAAAGTATGGGCGTCAAAGGTGTCAATTGGAATCTTCTTAGCACCTTTTCTCAAGACCTGTTTCTCAATCCTGCTATATTGGTCTTTAACCTCTTGCTCTTTTTACCACTCGGCTTGCTTTTTTCATTTTCTTGGAAAAAACTTTCTCTCTTTGTAGGGGCTATTTTACTGGTTGAAGCTTGTCAATTCTTCTTTTCACTGGGCTTCTTTGACCTCAACGACATCTTGCTCAACACCTCTGGTTTTGCCCTTGGAAACTTCTTGGAACACTCCGCAATCGCTCAATCTTTCAAAAATAGAATACAGAAAAAATGACCTCGCAAGGTCATTTTTAGTTTATTTAGCTTCCAAATGCCAAATATCTTCGTTGTACTGTTGGATAGTACGGTCTGATGAGAAGAATCCTGCCTTGGCAATGTTGACGATGACCTTGTCCAACCAGCTATCGCGGTCTTCATAGTCAGCCAACATTCTTTCCTTAGTCACAATATAGTCTTCCAAATCTAGCAAGGTCATGAAGTGGTCATTGTGCTTGAGGTTATCCTGCAAACGCCAGAGGCGTTCATCAATACCACCAGCATGACGAATGGTTTCAGAAGTGATGAAGTCAATCAATGGACGGATCGCTTCACGCTCATAGAAAGCATATGGGTTGTAAGTTCCATTTGCATAGTGGTCAATAACGGTTTGGCTATCTTGACCGAAAATATAGATATTTTCATCACCGACCAACTCATGAATTTCCACGTTTGCACCGTCGTCTGTACCGATAGTCAAAGCGCCGTTGAGCATGAATTTCATGTTACCAGTACCAGATGCTTCCTTAGATGCAAGTGAAATTTGCTCAGAAATGTCCGCTGCTGGGATGATGAAGCTAGCTTCTGTTACATTGTAGTTCTCAATCATAACTAACTGCAAGTGTGGTGCAACTTCTGGATCATTTTTGATAACCTGTGACAAGACCAAAATCAAGTGAATGATGTCTTGGGCAGTTGTATAGGCTGGAGCTGCTTTTCCTCCAAAGAAGACTGTTAACGGACGAGTCGGGATATTGCCTGCCTTGATATCTAAATACTTATGAATCACATAGAGGACATTCATCTGTTGACGCTTGTACTCGTGCATGCGCTTGATTTGCACATCAAAGATGGATTCAGGATTGACATGTACACCTTGAGTTTTGGCAATATGACGTTGCAACTTCCGCTTGTTGTGTTGCTTTGTTTTTTCCAACCATGCTCTCAATTCCTTACTGTCTTTGTGATCTAATAGTTTCTCTAACTCACTGGCATCGTGGTGGTAGCCATGTCCCAGTAGCTCGTCCAGGTAACCTGCCAAACGTGGATTGGCATGCATGAGCCAACGGCGGAAGGTGATACCGTTTGTCTTGTTGTTAAACTTCTCTGGATAGAGCTCGTAAAAGGCCTTCAACTCTGAAGTTTTCAAGATTTCAGTATGGAGGGCTGCCACACCATTGATAGAATATCCATAGTGGATATCCATGTGAGCCATGTGAACACGGCCATGTTCATCGATGATATTGACTGCTGAATCATTTTTCACTTCTTTTGCTCGACGGTCCAATTCCTCGATAAATGGCACCAAGTGTGGAACTACCCGATTCAAGAAGTCAAGCGGCCATTTTTCAAGGGCTTCAGACAAGATTGTGTGGTTGGTGTAGGCAGTCATTTTCTTAACAATTTCGATTGCCTCATCAAAGGAAATGCCACGGAGTTCCAAAAGACGAATCAATTCTGGAATGACAAGGGATGGGTGAGTATCATTGATTTGCACTACTGCATAGTCTGGCAAGTCATGGAGGTTTGAACCTTTAGCTACTGCTTCGTCAATCAAGAGTTGGGCTGCGTTTGATACCATGAAATATTGCTGGAAGATACGGAGAACTTTACCTTCATCCGTTGAATCATCTGGATAGAGGAAGAGAGTCAAATTACGGAAAATATCTTCCTTGTCAAACTCAATCCCATCATAGATGATATTGTCATCCACAGAGCCTAAGTCAAACAAACGCAAACGGTTCTTCCGCTCAGTCTTATAACCTGGTACATCGATATCGTACAACTTAGACGTCAAAGTAAAGTTAGCAAATGGAACTTGGTAAGAAATTGGAGACTCTGTCAACCAAGAACGTGGCGTAATCCACTCATTCGGCACTGCCGATTGCTGGTGGTATTCAAACAACTGACGAAATAGTCCAAAGTGGTAGTTGAGACCAACACCATCACCATTTAGTCCAAGACTAGCAATGGAATCAAGGAAACAAGCAGCCAAACGCCCCAATCCACCGTTACCAAGAGATGGCTCCATCTCAACATCTTCAATAGCAATCAAATCCTTACCTGCAGCTGCTAACTGGCTTTTCACCTCATCGTAAACACCTAAGTTAATCAAGTTGTTAGACAAGAGTTTACCAATCAAGAATTCCGCAGAAATGTAATAAACTTTTTTCTTCTGCTCATTGGTGTATTTTGCTTCACTCTGTTGCTTGGTAAATGCGAGCAAAGCATAATAAAGTTCATGGTCAGAACAGTCCTCGATACGCTTTGCATACATGGATTGGACAAAATTTTGTAAGTTAATCACTGCTTATCTCCTTTTGTATATGTTAATGTAATCATTCAGAAACGTTTCTCATTTTTTTGTAAACGTTTTCTATATGATAATTATACCTTATTTAGCGAAAAAAGGCAAGCTATTATACCATCCTGTATATAGTTCGCCTTTTTATTCTATAGCATTCAGAATGAACTAATTAGCCCTGTCCCTTATTTTTTGCGATTATCTTTAAATTTTACAACCACACGAAGTTGACGCTCAGGGTGTTCAGTCAAATCAATCATTTGAACACGGGCTTCAAGAATGTCACCATGTCCATAAAATAACATACGACTAATCAAGCTATTCTTATGCTTGGGAATGTAGCCTAGCTTTTTCCCTTGATACAGAATTACAACAGCCTCTGAATCATAGGGATTGGTCGGTTCTGCAAGCATTTCTAAGGAAGTGCCCAGCTTCAACTCATCGATCACATCTAGCCCATCATAGTAGGCAAAACCAGCAAGATGAAAATCTTCTACATGTCGTGTGGGCTCAAAGTTTGCAAATGTCATACGATACCTCCTAATCACACCGCTAGTTGTTTTATTCCGCAATCAAGGTTTCCAAACCGACCTTCATCATGTCTGTGAAAGTGTTTTGACGCTCTTCTGCTGTCGTATCTTCTTCTGGATTGACCAAGCTATCTGAGATGGTCATGATAGCTAGCGTTTCTACGCCAAATTTAGCACCCAAATAATAAAGGGCTGCTGCTTCCATTTCGACTGCCTTAACACCAATTTGCCCCAGTTCCAAGTTACGAGCAAAGAGTTTTGGTGAGTAGAAACTGTCAGAAGACAGAACATTGCCAACATGTGTAGTCAAGTTAAGGTCTTTAGCAATATGATAGGCCTTGTCCAAGAGATTGAAGCTAGCAATCTGTGGCAGGTCATATTCTGGCCAATCAATGTTCATCATTTTAGAGTTGGTTGCTGCTGCCTGAGCCAAGACCAATTCACGGACATGGACATCCTTGTTAAGCGAACCTGCAGTTCCCACACGGATAAGCTTCTTCACGCCGTAGTCGTTGATAAGCTCGTGGGCGTAGATAGAGATAGAAGGCATTCCCATACCTGTTCCCATGACAGAGACACGATGACCCTTGTAGGTACCTGTGTAGCCGAACATATTGCGAACTTCGTTGAAGCAAACTGCATCTTCAAGGAAGTTTTCAGCGATAAATTTAGCACGAAGTGGATCACCAGGAAGCAAAATCTTATCAGCGATTTCACCTGGTTTTGCGGAAATATGGATACTCATTTTTTTCACAAAGGGCTACTAGCCCTTCCTTTCCTTTCTCTATTTATGTAACACAGATTCCAAATTGACTAGGTTACATATAGGCTTGCTCCTTGAAACCAAGTGTCCCTCTTAAGAAGGCAAATGGCAAGGCATAGATTGATTTATTGTATTGTGAAACCGTATCGTTGTAATACAGGCGTTGGTTGGTCACCAGAGCTTCAGCTTCTTTGATTTCTAGCATCAAATCCCGCAAACTCTCATCAGCCCTTCCTTTTGTATCCCGTTCGATCCGTTCCCCCAACTTTGTAACTTTTTCAGATTGTTGCGACAGATGGTCATGGAAATTGTTGGAACCTGAATTGGAAGTAAATTTCTTCTTGGTCTGATGATGATTGGCATCATTTCCTTCTGCAGTCAAACGATCTGATTGCTTCTCCTCTTCAATCAACTCGGAAAAGGTATTCTTCACAGACATTTTTAACTCGTGATCTACAATTTTATCCGTCACTTCTTGCAGTTGGTCCAACAACTTTGTAACATGTAGTTGTTTAATCTCTATTGCATTGTAAGAAGTGGTAATCTCCTCTTTTAAGTGAACAACCTTATTATATTGTAGTATAAATAAAATAATCAGATAAGAAATTACTGCACAAATAATCGAAGCACCATCGAAAGGCTCATAGTTGGTTTCAGAGCCACTTGTATCAATAGCTGCGAAGAAGAACAACCATACGATTGTAAGTAGCGCAATAATGCCTATCCCTTTCAGAACACTGAACCAGGGTTTGTTGGTCATTGGTCCCTCCTACAACTCAGCCAAGATGGCTTTCACCAAGCCTTTGAAGTTGCCCTTGATTTGCTCGGTTACTTCTACCACTTCTTCGTGATTGAGTTCAGATTGGAAACCAGCCGCAAAGTTGGTAATAGCAGAAATTCCCAAGACTTTCATGCCTGAATGGGCCGCCACGATAACTTCTGGCACTGTTGACATACCGACTGCGTGGGCCCCCATGGTCTTGAAGGCCAAGATTTCAGCTGGAGTTTCGTAGGTAGGACCTGTCACACCAAGGTAGACACCATTGTCCAACTTGATACCCAATTTTTCCGCAACAGCATGGGCTTTCTCACGGTATTCTTTGGTGTAGGCATTGGACATATCTGGGAAACGTGGTCCGAACTCTTCCAAGTTTTCACCAATCAATGGGTTTTGACCTGTCATGTTGATGTGGTCTGTAATGGCCATGAGGGTACCTGGACCGTAACCGATACCACCTGCGGCATTGGTGACAATCACTCCTTCACAACCAAGAGCTTTCATGACACGAACTGGGAAAGTCACAACTTCCATCGGATTTCCTTCGTAGAAATGGAAACGACCTTGAAGAGCCAAGACCTTACGTCCAGCCAAATCACCATAAACCAACTTACCAGCGTGACCAACAACTGTTGACTTGCCCCAGTTTGGAATATCCGCATAGTCGATAACGATAGCATTTTCAACTTCTTGAGCCAATTCACCCAAGCCAGAACCCAAAATCAAACCGAATTCAGGTTTAATCATTCCTTTTTCTTCTAAGAAATTTTTTGTTTCATAAATTTTTGCAAGTAAACTCATTTTTTCTCCTTTTATAAATAAGTTGACCAGTCATATTCTGGCATGTTTTCTTTGATAATGTCAAGGGGACGGCAGAGAAAGGCTGTCTGTTCTCGCTCGATAATAGGACGGTTGAGCAAGGCAGGTTCTGCAACTAGACGTTGGAAAATGTCTGTTTCTGACAAACCTTGTCGTTCCTCTTCCGTCAACCGAATGACTGCTGAAGGTTGACTTCCCATTTTTTTCAAAAGAGCTGTCAATTCTACATCTGTCAGTGGATGTTCTAAATAATTGACCCACTTGATGTCCAAGTTCTGACTAGGCAATAAGACTTGTAATTTCTTACACTTGCTGCAGTCGGGATTGATATAAACCGTCAGTTGTTCCATTAAACCAATCCGTCCAAGAAACTTTCACCAATCATGGCTTTTTCAACGCCAAAGTTTTCAGCGATTGTAGCTGAAATATCCGCAAAATGTCCAACTGGCAAGACTCCACTTCCCTTGAATGACTTACTGTAAGCCAAGAGTGGCACATACTCACGGGTATGGTCCGTACCTGCATAGGCTGGGTCATTTCCGTGGTCTGCCGTAATCAAGAGCAAATCATCCTCACGCATATTTTCGATAATTTCTGGGATACGAGCATCGAATTCCTCCAAACAATCGCGGTAGCCTTCGATGTCACGGCGATGACCATAAACAGCATCAAAATCCACCAAGTTGGTAAAGGAGAAACCTTTCTCAAAGTCAGCTAACTGCAAGGTTTCAATCAAGACATCGACACCGTGCATATTTGACTTGGTGTGACCCATGTCATTTGTGATACCTGATGCGTTGAAAATGTCGCTGATTTTGCCGACAGAATAAGTTGGCACACCTGCATCAGCAAGTTTGTTGAGGACAGTTGCTTCAAATGGTGACACCGCATAGTCATGACGGTTGGCAGTCCGAGACAAATTGCCTGGCTCACCAATGTATGGACGGGCGATGATACGACCGAGAAGAGCTGGGCGTTCAAGGGTGATGGAACGAGCATATTCACAGATACGGTACAATTCATCCAGCGGAATAATGTCTTCGTGGGCCGCAATCTGAAGGACAGGGTCTGCGGAAGTATAGACGATTAACTCCCCAGTTTCCATTTGGCGAGGACCAAAGTCATCAATGACAGCTGTACCTGAATAGGGCTTGTTCGCCTCGCGGATGATTTTACGACCTGAAAATTCTTCGATTTTTGTCAAAATTTCCTCAGGGAAACCGTCCCAGAAAGTGTCGAATGGCTCAGTGATATTAAGACCCATGATTTCCCAGTGACCTGTCATAGTGTCCTTGCCGAGCGATACTTCTTCCAACTTAGTCACATAGCCAGTTGGACTTTCCTCAGCTGGAACAGTGGCAAGAGCTGTGTCACGAGGGATATTTCCAAGACCGATTTTAGCCATATTGGGCACTGCTAACCCTGCCTTCTCAGAGATATGACCTAGTGTATCAGACTCTGTGTCGTTGACACCAGCATTGAAAAACTTGTCTGCATCTGGTGCCGCACCGATTCCAACAGAATCCATAACCACCAGATGAATACGTTTAAATTTAGACATAAGAACTCCTTTTTCTAAGAACTTGTATTGATAAGCGAGGTGCTGAATAGTGAATACAGGTTCCATTGTTCGTCTTTTCATTATACCACAAAAACGCCTCTCATAGTTAGTTTAATGAGAAGCGTTTTCACTTTATTTCTTTTCAAGAATTTTTGGTCCCTGCGGTGTGCCGACAATGACCTTAGAAATCAAGCCTATAAAGAGCCCATGCTCTACGACACCAACTGTTCTATCCAATTCATCAGCCAAGGCGTAGCTGTCTTCAATCCGTTGCAAATCTAGGTCTATAATGAAATTCTTCATATCGGTCACATGTTTCTGTCCATCCTTCATCCGAAAACTTGGACGATAACCCTTTTTCTCGAAGAGGCGGAAAAGATTTTCAGAACCATATTGCACCACTTCCACTGGCAACTTGAAGGCGCCTAAGGTATCGACCACCTTAGATTCATCCACAATCCAGATGCTATCCTTGCTGTTGACCGCAACCACCTTCTCCATGAGCAGGGCGGCACCTCCACCCTTAATACCATTGAAGGCTCCGTCAACTTCATCAGCTCCGTCAACTGTCAAGTCTACGTAGTCAACTTCATCTATATTCTTTAAAGAAATTCCTAAAGAGGCTGCGTGGTCTGCAGTGGCATGAGAGGTCGTTACACCTGTAATCTGCAAGCCTTCTTCCTGCACCCGACGTCCGATTTCTTGGACAAAATAGTAGGCTGTTGAACCTGTTCCCAAGCCAACAATCATACCATCCATCACAAACTTCGCCGCCTTAATCCCAACTTGCTCCTTTAAATTTGTCATGAATTGCTCCTTTCAGCTAAACCGTTTACATTCATTATAGCATGGATAGAGAATTCTGCCTACTGGTTTCTACAAGAAGGCTAATAAAACCTACCCCATCTATAATTTTTCCACATCTTTCAGTTTAACAGAAACAATCTTGGACACACCAGATTCCTGCATGGTCACCCCATACATAGCGTCCGCCGCCGCCATGGTCCCTTTTCGGTGAGTCACAACGATAAACTGGCTGTCCTTATCAAAGCGGTTAAGATAATCCCCAAAACGCTTGACATTAGCCTCATCCAAGGCTGCCTCCACCTCGTCCAAGATGACAAAAGGAATGGTCTTGACGCGGATAATGGAAAATAGCAGAGCGAGGGCTGAGAGGGCCTTTTCGCCACCAGACATCAAGTTGAGAGATTGGATTTTCTTACCCGGAGGCTGAACTGAAATCTCCACACCCGCAGTCAAGATATCCTGCTCCGTCAATATCAAGTCCGCAGAACCACCGCCAAACATCTGTCTGAAAGTCTGCTTAAAGCTTTCGCGAATGGCTTCAAAGGTAACCTTAAAACGTTCCTTGACTTCATCATCCATTTCATGAATGGTATTCAAGAGCAAATCACGCGCCGACAATATATCTGTCCGTTGTTCATTGAGGAAGGTCAGACGGTTATTAACCTCATCATACTGCTCAATAGCATCCAAGTTGACTGGTCCCAAGGCACGAATAGCCCTCTCCAATTCTTTCAAGGTTTGTTCAGCCAGAGGCAAATTCTCTACTTCGTTTGCCTGGTCCTGAGCCGCTTCAAAGCTCAATTTGAAATGCTCTGTCAAATGACCAAGTAAGGTCCGTAGCCGATCTCCAGCCTGCTCACAATCAGCTTCTAACTTGGCCTGTTTGCGAATGAGGTCATCATTTTTCAAACGAGCCTGGTCCAAACGACCTTCCAAGTCTTCAAACTGACCATCAATGTCTTCCAACTCAAATTTCAAGCGGATTTGAATCTGATTGGTTTGGCTTTGCTTATCAGTCGCAGCCTGTAGCTGCTCTTCCAAAACCTCAATACTCGTATCTTCTAGAGCCACAACTTTCTGGTTAATCAGGTCTTCCAGTATAGAGATTTCCTTTTCAGTAGTCCCTTTTTCTTCCTGTAAACGACCAAGGTCTGTCTGTTCAAAGCGCAGCTGACTAGAAACTTCTGCCTGCTCCAAGGTCAATTGACCTTTCTGACTTTGTAGTTTCTGCAGACTTTCTTGGATGCTGTCGCGATTGTCACGCACCTGATTGATTTGATTGTCTAAAGCTTGTTTTTTCTCCGTCAAGGATTGAAGGCTGATTTCTTCCTTGCTAGCTTCATCTTCTAACTCAGTCAAAACTCTTGGGCTGACCTGACTCATTTGTAAGTCATACTGGGCTGTCACCTGAGCTAGACGATTTTCTGCCTGTTCTTGATGAATCCTTGCGCTCTGCTGGCTCAGTCTAGCCTCTTCACCCTCAGCCTTGATGGTTTCCAGACTTTCTGTGATGCGGTCTAGACTTGTCTTCTTAGTCGCCACCAAGTTTTCTTGTTCTTTCAACTGGCTAGACAGCTCTGCTATTTCTCCTAAAAGAGTGTCGAGTTCAGGCTTAATGAAGGTGGTGTTGTTGTTTCGATTGCTACCACCCGCAAAGGCACCGCCAGGACGGATTTCTGCACCATCCATAGTCACCATACGGACCTGAAACTTGGTCGCACGCGCTGCCTGATTGGCATGGTCAATACTATCAAAAATCGCAATAGTGCCTAGCAAATTTTGGAAAATAGCATCTAGATTTGGTTGATAGGTCACGAGGTCACTTGCTAGTCCCAAAAAGCCGGCAGAAGATTCAAGTATAGAAAGCTGCTGACCAGATAGCTGACGTGGCTTGATAGTGGTCAAAGGCAAGAAGGTCGCCCGTCCTTGACGTTTTTCCTTCAAGAAAGCAATCGCTCGCTTGGCTGTCGCCTCGTCTTCAACGATAACGTTTTGGCTAGCTCCGCCCAAGGCAATTTCCAAAGCTGTCTGGTAACGAGTATCGAAAGTCAACTGCTCACTGACTGCTCCGATGATGCCACCTAGACTAGACGCAGCCTGCAAGACAGCCTTGACCCCTGCGTAGAAATTGGAGTGATTTTTTAAGATAGCCTCCAAACTTGACTGACGAGCCTGCTTGCCTTTCAATTGATCAATTAGATCAAACAAGCGATCTTGTTCAGCCTGATAGGCAGCCTGAGCCTGTTCAAGCTCTGCTTTCTGAGTCTGATAAGCTGCCAATAAGTCCTGCAAGACTTGGTCAGCCTGTTCTGCGGCTAGCTGGCTCTTAGCCAATTCTTCTTGGGCTGCCTGTTTTTCTGTCTGTAAACGTACTAGGTCAGCAGATTTACTTTCTGATAAGCTGATTTGATTGGTAATATCCTGCTGAATCTTGGTCAAGCGGTTTGATGCTTCAGCCTCTTCCTGCATGAGAGCGACATACTGCTCACGCAGGTGATCCAATACCTGATCTGGATCTTCAGAGAAATAGGAAATCTCCTTATCAACCGAAGCAATCTCTTCTTTCAAGCTAGACAAAGAACGCTCCAACTGACCAATTTTTTCTTGCCTTTGCCCTATCTGTTGTTCCAAACTAGCCCGCTTCTCTAGCATGCTTTCCAAACGCTCTTGTGCTTCTTGTCGACTAGATTCATTCTGACTGCTTTCTAACTTATGAAGGTCAATTTTTCGTTCCAAGTCACTAATCAACTTGGTCAAATCCAACAAAACAGCTTGTTCACGCTCCATTTGCTCGGATAAGCGATGGCGTTCTTCTTTTAAGGACTGGTTTTCTTGCTCTAGCTCAGAACGTTGTTGGTAGTAGCTTGCTAATTCTGACTTAACTACTTCAAGTTCGCTTTCCTTGGCAGTCAAAGCTTCTTTACCCTTTGTTAACTGAGCAACCAAAACATCCAGATACAGCTCCTTACGTTGGCCATCTAGTTCCAAGAATTGTTTAGCCGTTAGCGCCTGTTTCTCCAAGGGTTTGACCTGATTGTCCAATTCATAGATAATATCGTCCAAACGGTCCAAATTCCCTTGAGCCTGAGCTAGCTTGCTCTCCGTTTCTTTCTTACGGGTCTTGTATTTTAAAACACCAGCAGCCTCTTCGAATATAGCTCTGCGTTCTTCTGGCTTGGAATTAAAAATAGCCTCAACCCGACCTTGGGAAATGATAGAAAAGGAATCTCTACCAAGTCCAGTATCCATGAAAAGATCATGAATATCCCGCAATCGAACCTTCTGACCATCTATCAAATACTCGCTATCGCCAGACCGATAAATATGGCGTTCTACCTTGATTTCTTTATTCTTATTAGCAATAAAACCTGTGCTATTATCCAAGGTTACGACAACGGAAGCATAATTCAGCGGTTTTCGGCTTTCAGTCCCCGCAAAGATAACATCCGGCATCTTGCCTCCACGAAGGCTTTTGGCAGACGACTCTCCCAAGGCCCAACGCAGACTTTCTGTAATATTGGACTTGCCCGAACCATTTGGTCCTACAACAGCAGTCACTCCACGATCAAAAACCACCTTGGTCTTGTCCGCAAAGGACTTGAAGCCCTGCATTTCAATCGATTTTAGATACATACCTATCCTCTAGCCTCCACAGCATTTTTTGCGGCGGCTTGTTCAGCTAACTTTTTGGAACGACCACGACCACGACCAATCACACGCTGGTCTGCAGATACCTCGACTTCAAAGGTCTTATCGTGGGCAGGACCTGATTCAGCCACCACCTGATAAGAAATTGCAATCTCACCATTTACCTGCAAGATTTCCTGTAAGGCAGTCTTGTAGTCTGTTACACGCTCAAAATTTCCCTCTTCCAGACGAGGAATCATGACCTTATAGATAAATTCCTCCACGGTCTTTTCTCCCTTGTCCAATAGCAGAGCTCCTAAGAAAGCCTCGAAAGCATCTCCCAAAATGGTATCACGATTGCGCCCCCCAGACTTCTCTTCTCCTCTACCAAGACGAAGGAAGCTATCAAAGCCACAGGCACGCGAAAAACCAGCCAAGGACTCCTCACGAACAAAGGTCGAACGCAACTTGGACATCTCCCCTTCCGGTCTATCCGGATATTTTTTATAGAGATACTTGGAAATCATCAACTGGAGAACAGCGTCTCCTAAAAATTCCAAGCGTTCATTATGTGAAATTTTTAGAAGGCGATGCTCATTGGCATAAGAAGTATGGGTAAAAGCCGTTTCCAACAAATTCAAATCCGAAAAATCAATCCCAAAATCCGCCAAGAGTTTTGTATGTAAATCTTTCATCATCTAACTCCTTTCTAAAGAGTAATCGTTAAAAAATAGAAGTTTCAAATTCACTTCATCCTAATATTATACCATATTTCCCACAAGACTTCCCTCTGGAACTGAACATTCAACAAATAGCCCTCTTCATCTTTTTGCAAACATTTACATATCCATCCTTTTTCGATAAAATGGAAGAAAAAAGAAGGGAGTTAACATGCAAAACAAACCAAAACCACTCAACACCTCGCTCCTCTCCCTCCTGCAATTTATGGGAGCTGTTTTAGTCATTGCCATCCATTGTCGCAGACTATTTGAAGCAGACCAGCTCCACTTCATCCAAAAATCCATCTTTAGCCGCATGGTCGTTCCCTACTTCATGGTCACCGCCAGCTTCTTCCTCCGACGCAACTACCCTAGCCTCTCCAAACAATACCTGATCCGCTACAGCAAGCAGTACCTGACTTGGTCCGCCCTCTACCTGCCCTTCTACCTCTTCTACCTAACACTCCAAGAAATCCCCCTACTCCACTACCCCCTCGCCCTCCTAGTCGGCCTGACCTACACCGGCACCAGCTACCAACTCTGGTACATGCCCGCCTTCCTGCTAGGTCTTGTCCTCGTCCACTATTCTTTAAGGAAATGTGGCTGGCGCATCACAGCATGTCTAGCCTGCCTCCTCTATCTCCTAGGCTCAGTTGAAACCTACTCCTCCTACCTGGCAGAATCGGCTTTACTAACCGCATTTGACATCTACAAAACCTTCTTTTTCACCAGCCGCAACGGCCTCTTCTACGCACCGATTTTTGTCCTGACAGGCTTTTATCTAGCCGACAAACTCAATCAACCCATTTTCCAATACCGACAAAAAACCAAACTACTTGTCTGCATAGCTCTTTTAACTTTTGAGGCTACAATCATCTATCTCAATCAGGGCTACGACAAGAACTTTCTATTTAGCCTAATTCCGTTCACAGCCTATCTAGTCGCCTGGACCCTAACCACCGACCTCTTCCGCCAGAAAAAATTCCAATTTCTAAAGGAATATGCCAGTTACTATTATTTTATCCATGTTATCCCAGTCGAAGTCAGCTTTTTCTTCCTAGAAAATCATTCCCTGACTTTAATACAGCAAGGTTGGCTAGTCTTCTTTATCACCATCATCACTTGCCAACTGCTCAGCTGGTTAATCATTAAGCACAAAAGAAACTTGTAAGACTTAACTTACAAGGCTTTTTTACAAATCAAAATCCTCTTTCAACTTATCAATCACCTGTTGGAGCAGGTCGCGATTGACACTGTATTTGACATCGCTATTTTTTGTATTGAAGAGAAGTAAGTCACCGTTAATCAGCTTTTGGGTGTGGAAGGATACGGCTGCTCCTGTGATATTCAGTCGCTCTGCTATGTCCTTGCTCTTGGCATGGGGCTTGGTCAGTTCCACCAAGACCTGGTAACGCGTGCTATCGCTGACGACTTTAAGAGCCCTTGTCAAATCATCAAGATCCAACTCGTCATTTGACAGCATCATCTGATCAATCCGACAAGATGCTAAAAGAGCGACTTTCATATAGTCAAATTCTTCGTTGCCATAATAAGCAAACCAATAATTCCACGGACTGAGAACGAAGAATTGGGCAGTTTCTACACCCAAGCTATCCAAACTGGTCATGGCTAACTGCTTGGATTCTCTGTAGAGTTGTTCAATGTCAAAATCCCTAGCAAAGGCTTCCCGCTCAACTCTTGCTTGCTCAAAATAGGGCTGGTAGATTGGAAGCATCTTATCCAAGAGAGCGACAGACCGCTGAACCGTTTCCAAGGGATTGCGGATAGCCAGTGACCAGTACCACTTATCTGCCGGCTTTTTATCCGTTTTTTCCAAGAGTTCCATGAGGCTGAGGGTTTTCTCACTATGTCCGTCATTTTCAGACGCTAGCATAGTCCGCATAGCATCTTCTACCTCTTCTTGCGATAAGGCCAAGATCAGCTGACAAGCCTCCTCGACTGTCTTTGGATCCTGCCCATCATTCAAGATATAGAAATAAAGACTATGTAAAATGTTAAAAATATGTCCCCAGACAAAGACTTGATTGACTTCCTGACGAAAATCTACCAACTTTTCTTCAATCTCATCACGAATGTCCAAGGCATCTTTGAGAATGTCTTTTTCTTTCTGTGAAAAATCCGCCTCAATCGGTTCCTCACGATCCTTGACAATCAAGGGAATGAACAGTTTTTCCACAATTTCACTGCGGTAATCACGGTAATCTAATTTCATACGCATACTTTCTAAGCTTTAACAACTACTTCATTTTCAGGCCTACGCCCCACAAGAATAGTATAGCTTACTAGCACCACAGAAAGCAAGAGAAAGATGAGGGAAATACTTGTCGCAGAAAGCACCGTCACCATAAGGGCTACCAAGGCTTGACCTGCTACCATACCAATCTGGCAGAAAGCATCAATCCCTCCACCGACTGTCGCCAATTTATCTTCAGACAGTTCATTTAAGACCAAGGCATTCATTTTCGGATTGAAGACACCCAAAGTCATAGCTGTCACAAAAATAACCGTCAATACCACATAGATATTGTGGAGGAAGAAACCTGAGAAAATCAAGACTGGCATCAATGTAGAGAATTTGAGGAGATTGATCAAGCTAACATTTTTGAACAAAGCCATACCGATACTTGACCCCAAGATACTACCAACCGAGAAGAAAATGGAAATCAAAGCAAGGGTTGTTCCTGCATTGACAATCACAAAGTCTGAGAACTCCTTCATATTTAGAATAACTAATGGTGAAAGTGCGGTAAAAATGGCATTCAGGCTGGCAATGGTCACAATTGACGCTTTGAGAACAGGAATATTCTGAACAGCTTGGTAGGATTCTTTGAGACTGTTACGCATGCCCTTGATAATACCTGCTTCTGTTTCTGTTTGCTCAGCTTCTTGGATTGGATTTTCCTTCAGTAGCTTGGCAAGAGCTGGACGGAGGGTTGTCATGATAGCAAGACTGACCAAGAAGGTCCCTGCATTGAAGAAGGCGAGATTCTGGTAAGACATAAATCCAATCAGGATAGCACCGCTAGCTTGGAAGGCAATTTGCAAAAGTGATTTCACCGTCATCTTGAATGCCATTGCTGTTTCACGATCTTCCGCTGCCACAACCCTCAGACTAACTGGCATATAAAGGCCATTTTCATATTGACCCGACAAATCAGACAAGAAATTGATGACACATACGACTGCTACAATCCAAAGGGCTGGTGCAAATCCCATCAAGAAGCCAACAAAGGCATAGAGACCGACACGAACCAGCAGGGTTGCAAGAATAGTATCCAATTTGTTTTTGGTCTTGTCTGCCCAAATCCCGATAAAGAGGCCTGCCAAAATCGGCAGGGTTTCAGATGCGGTAATCATAGCCAAGGCAAACTTGGTATCTGGTAAGAGTAAAACATAGTTCATCAAAGCCAGATAGTAAAGCGTATCTCCAAAGTTAGAAATCAAGTCTGCTACAAAGCTAGATAGAAATAATTTATTGTGAATCAACTTTTTCATAAACATCTCCTTAAAAATCAATTAAATATTTGTTTAATATAATTTTACACTTTATTTTGATAAAGTCAATACTTAATTTTATAAAAATTAAATATTTTTTAAACGCTTGTTTAATTTTTCTTCTATCTGACTTTTTCTTGACAAGATTAGCACAGTTTGTTATAGTATTGTTCGGGCACCTCTTTTGAGAGGTCGGAGAAAAGGCTCCCTAGTTTTAGGGAGCTATTTTTGTTTTTCCCAGAGAAAATTACACATTTGGAGGACTTATTTGATGAAGAAAATCGCATTTGATTCAACTAAATACTTGAATTTGCAACGTGACCATATTTTAGAACGAATTGCTCAGTTTGAAGGCAAGCTCTATATGGAATTTGGCGGAAAAATGCTGGAAGATTTCCACGCAGCCCGTGTTTTACCTGGCT
Source organism: Streptococcus sp. 32226D021BW (assembly GCF_053545015.1). Taxonomy (NCBI): domain Bacteria; kingdom Bacillati; phylum Bacillota; class Bacilli; order Lactobacillales; family Streptococcaceae; genus Streptococcus; species Streptococcus sp. 32226D021BW. Next base: position 46,838 of record NZ_JBPPVC010000006.1, read on the forward strand.
ATGAACCAGATAATAAAATCAAACTCCTCCAAGAGTTAAAAGACCAAGTGGAGATTGTCATCGCCATCAATGCCAGCAATATCGAACATTCTAAGGCACGCGGCGACCTAGGCATTTCTTACGACCAAGAAGTCTTCCGCTTGATTGATACATTTAATGATATTGATATTTATGTTGGTTCTGTGGTCATTACCCAGTACCGCAACCAACCAGCCGCAGACGCCTTCCGCAAACAGTTGGAAAAACATGGTATCAAGTCCTATCTCCACTACCCAATCAAGGGTTATCCTTCTGATATCGACCACATCATCTCACCAGAAGGTATGGGCAAAAATGACTACATTGAAACTAGTCGCAATCTCGTCGTTGTCACCGCACCTGGACCTGGTTCAGGTAAATTGGCGACCTGTATCTCCCAACTTTACCACGACCAATTGCATAGAGTAACATCAGGCTATGCCAAGTTTGAAACCTTCCCAGTGTGGAACTTACCACTCCACCATCCCGTTAACTTGGCCTATGAAGCAGCAACTGCCGACCTGGACGACCTCAACATGATCGACCCCTTCCACCTGCAAACCTACGGCAAAACTGCGGTCAACTACAACCGTGACATCGAGGTCTTTCCTGTTCTCAACCGTACCTTTGAACGTATTTTGAACAAATCTCCTTATGCCTCTCCAACAGATATGGGGGTCAACATGGTGGGCTACTCCATCGTAGACGAAGAGGCTGCGATCGAAGCATCTAAGCAAGAAATTATCCGCCGCTACTATCAGACACTCGTTGATTTCAAAGCGGAGCGGGTGGGCGAGCAAGCCGTTAAAAAGATTGAGCTCCTCATGAACGAGGTAGGCGTGACACCTGCTGACCGTAAGGTTGTTGTCGCTGCGCGCGAAAAAGCAGAGCTAACTTCCAGCCCTGCCCTTGCTATTCAGTTGCCAACTGGAGAGATGGTAACAGGTAAGACATCCGACCTCCTCAAACCAACTGCAACTGTCCTTCTCAATGCTATCAAGCAAATTGCTAAAATCGATGATGAAACTCTTCTCATTGAACCAAACTACATCCGTCCAATTCAAGAATTGAAGGCAGATTATCTGGATAAGGCAAATACACGACTCGATGCAAGTGAGATTCTTAACGCCCTTGCCATCACTGCACAAGATAGCCCTGTCGCTACACAAGCAATGAAAGAATTAGGCCAATTAAATGGTAGCGAAGCCCACTCAACCGTTATCCTATCCGATGAAGACAAGAGTGTTCTACGCAAGTTAGGCATCAATTTAACCTTTGATCCTATCTATCAGCACAATAAGTTTTATCAGAAGAACTAAAGACAAAAATAGACTTGCCCCGGCAAGTCTATTTTTGTTATAGAAAAAACAAGGATATTTCTAGCCTTGTTTTTCCATTTTATCTATTAGTTAAAATCAACATACTCTTTTTGAAGTTCAAGAACTTCTTCAGCCGTTGCACATTCTGTCAAGGCACGGTGAGCATATTCTTCCATCTTAGCTGTGTCAAGTGTCTTCATGAGGCTACGTGTACGAAGTACAGAAGTCGCGCTCATAGAGAACTCATCCAAGCCCATTCCGACAAGAAGTGGAACTGCTTGTTGGTCACCAGCCATCTCACCACACATACCAGCCCATTTGCCTTCTGCGTGAGCAGCCTTGATAACGTTGTTGATCAATCGAAGGATAGATGGGTTGTAAGGCTGGTAGAGGTAAGAAACTTGTTCGTTCATACGGTCTGCTGCCATTGTGTACTGGATAAGGTCGTTTGTACCAATTGAGAAGAAGTCAACTTCTTTAGCAAATTGGTCAGCAATCATTGCTGCTGCAGGGATTTCAATCATGATACCAACTTGGATATCATCCGCAACTGCTACACCTTCAGCCAAGAGTTTAGCTTTTTCTTCTTCAAGGATTGCTTTTGCTGCACGGAATTCTGTCAACAAGGCAACCATTGGGAACATGATACGAAGTTTACCATGTACCGATGAACGAAGAAGGGCACGCAACTGAGTACGGAACATTTGGTTACCAGTCTCAGAGATTGAGATACGTAGGGCACGGAAACCAAGGAATGGGTTCATTTCGTGTGGAAGGTCGAAGTAAGGAAGCTCCTTATCACCACCGATATCCATTGTACGAACCACAACTGGCTTACCGTTCATGCCTTCAAGAACAGCCTTATAAGCTTCGTATTGCTCATCTTCCGTTGGGAAGTCTTGTGAGTCCATGTACAAGAACTCTGTACGGTAAAGACCAACTGCTTCAGCACCATTATCGTTTACACCTTCAACGTCTTTTGGTGTACCGATGTTAGCTGCCAATTCGAAGTGTTTGCCGTCAGCTGTCACTGTTTGAGCATCTTTCAAGAGTGCCCACTCAGCTTTTTGTTTAGCATAGGCTTCGCCAGCTGCCTTAAATTCTGCAATCACTTCTTCAGATGGGTTGATAACAACTTCACCTGTGATACCGTTAACAGCGAGGACATCACCATCTTTCACGATTTCAGTAATATTATTTGTACCCAATACAGCTGCAATCTCAAGTGTACGAGCCATGATAGCTGAGTGGCTTGTACGTCCACCAATGTTTGTTACAAAAGCTTTAACAAACTGTTTGTTCAATTGTGCTGTATCAGATGGTGTCAAGTCGTGTGCAATAACGATAGACTCTTCATCAATTGTCGCTGGGTTTGGCAAACGAACGCCAAGCAAGTGAGCAAGGACACGTTTAGCAACGTCGCGGATGTCTGCTGCACGCTCTTGCATGTATGGGTTATCTTCCATACCTTCAAAGATAGCGATGAACATATCCGTTACTTCTTTCAAACCTGTTTCAGCATTTGTTTTCTTAGCACGGATAGTTTCCTTAATCTGACCAATCATTTCTGGGTCAGCAAGAACCATCAAGTGTGCATCAAATACGGCTGCGGCCTCTTCACCAAGGCTAGCTACTGCGTTCTCACGAATAACAGAAAGCTCGTTTTGAGAGGCTGCAAGAGCAGCATCCAAACGAGCCTCTTCTGCATTTGTATCTTCAACTGTAACAGTTTCGAAGGACAAATCTGGCTGAACGAGTAGATATGCCTTAGCAACGGCAACACCATCAGATGCTGCAATTCCTTTAAGCATTTCAGTCATCTTCTTATGCCAATCCTTCTTTTTCCATTGTTTCAGTGATAGCTGCGATTGCATCGTCAGCATCAGCACCTTCAGCAGAGATTGTTACATCAGCGCCTTGACCAACACCAAGACTCATAACACCCATGATAGATTTAAGGTTTACAGATTTTTCTTTGTAGTTCAAAGTGATGTCTGAAGCGAATTTGCTAGCAGTTTGAACAAGCAAAGTTGCTGGACGTGCGTGGATACCTGTTTCTGCCACGATGTGGAAGTCTTTTGAAGCCATAGTTGGATTCTCCTTTGTTTTTACAAAATTTTGAGTTATTTGTGATAACCCTTACAAAAAGCATTATATCACTTTTTGAAATCATTTTCAAGAATTTTTTGCGTTTCTTTCAGTAAAACTATTTTTTATGAGATTATAAAAGTCCTGAAAACATCTTGAAAGCTTGGTTTCAAAGGATTTGTGCTATTTACACAAGATATGGTGCTTGTTCGTTTTTTGTCATACTATATTTTGTGATAGTTGTGGACTTCCTTCTTGACTTTGACCCCAAAATCTAGTATCCTAGATTGGTATATTTATTTTAAAAAGGAGAAATTGAATGGTTACCATCTATTCAAAAAATAATTGTGTTCAATGTAAGATGAGTAAAAAATTTCTTGATGAGCACAATGTGGCCTACAAAGAAATCAATCTAGACGAGCAACCTGAATTTATCGACCACGTTAAAAACCTTGGTTTCTCAGCAGCGCCAGTTATTGAAACTGAAAATGAAGTTTTCTCTGGTTTCCAACCAACAAAATTGAAAGCCTTGGTATAAACTATACCAAGTTACCCCTAGTATAGAAAGAGATTGCGATTATGAGTTTGAAAGAGTTAGGCGATGTGTCCTACTTCCGTTTAAATAACGAAATCAACCGTCCAGTCAATGGACAAATTCCTCTCCACAAGGACCAAGAGGCTGTCAAGGCTTTCTTCAAGGAAAACGTCCTTCCAAATACTAAGCAATTTGATAGCATTTTAGACAAGATTGCCTACTTATTAGAAGAAAACTATCTGGAAAAAGAATTTTTGGACCAATATAGTCCAGAATTTATCATCAAAATTGATCAATTCTTGAAAGACCAAAACTTCCGCTTCAAGTCTTTCATGGCAGCCTACAAGTTCTATAACCAGTATGCCCTTAAAACCAACGACGGTGCCTACTACTTGGAGAGCATGGAAGACCGTGTTCTCTTCAACGCCTTGTATTTTGCAGAGGGCAATGAAGAATTGGCCTTGAATTTGGCCAACGAAATGATCCATTTGCGTTATCAGCCAGCTACTCCTTCCTTCCTCAACGCAGGTCGTGCTCGTCGTGGTGAGTTGGTGTCCTGTTTCCTCATCCAAGTCACAGACGACATGAACTCTATTGGACGTTCTATCAACTCTGCTCTGCAATTGTCCCGTATCGGTGGTGGCGTCGGCATCTCCCTCAGCAACTTGCGTGAGGCAGGCGCACCAATCAAGGGCTACGAGGGAGCTGCTTCTGGTGTCGTTCCTGTCATGAAACTTTTCGAAGACAGCTTCTCTTACTCTAACCAACTTGGGCAACGTCAAGGGGCTGGGGTTGTTTACCTAGATGTTTTCCACCCAGACATTATCGCCTTCCTTTCAACTAAGAAAGAAAATGCTGACGAGAAAGTGCGTGTGAAGACCTTGTCACTTGGAATTACTGTTCCTGATAAGTTCTATGAGTTGGCACGTAAAAATGAAGATATGTACCTCTTCAGCCCTTACTCCGTTGAATTGGAATACGGTGTGCCTTACAGCTACCTTGATATTACTGAAAAATACGATGAATTGGTAGCAAACCCACGTATCCGTAAGACAAAAATCAAGGCTCGTGATTTAGAAACTGAGATTTCTAAACTTCAACAGGAATCTGGCTACCCTTATGTTATCAACATCGACACTGCCAACCGTAGCAATCCTGTTGACGGTAAGATTATCATGTCCAACCTCTGTTCAGAAATTCTTCAAGTTCAGACGCCAAGTGTTATCAATGATTCTCAGGAATACTTGACAATGGGGACAGATGTATCATGCAACCTTGGTTCAACCAATATTGTCAACTTGATGAAATCGCCTGACTTTGGACTTTCTGTCCGTACCATGACACGTGCTCTTACCTATGTAACAGACCATTCGCACATTTCTGCGGTGCCGTCTATCGAAGCTGGAAATGAACGTGCGCATTCTATCGGGCTTGGTGCCATGGGACTTCACTCATACTTGGCACAAAACTTGATCGATTACGGATCAAAAACAGCTGTGGAATTTACCAATATCTACTTCATGCTCCTCAACTATTGGACTTTGGTAGAATCAAACAATATTGCTCGCGAACGCAAGGCGACCTTCCACAACTATGACAAATCAAAATACGCGGACGGTACGTATTTCGACAAGTATGTGACTGGAGACTACCAACCGCAATCTGACCGTGTTAAAGAACTTTTTGAAGGCATCTTCATTCCAAGTGGAAAAGATTGGGCTGACCTCCGTGAGAAAGTCATGGCAGATGGTCTTTACCACCAAAACCGCCTAGCTGTTGCACCAAACGGTTCTATCAGCTACATCAACGATGTTTCTGCTTCTATTCATCCAATTACCCAACGGATTGAAGAACGCCAAGAGAAGAAAATCGGTAAAATCTACTATCCAGCAGCTGGTTTGGCAACCGAAACCATTCCATTCTACAAGTCTGCCTATGATATGGATATGCGCAAGGTCATTGATGTCTATGCTGCTGCAACTGAGCACGTGGACCAAGGTTTGTCCCTCACTCTCTTCCTCCGCAGTGAATTGCCAAAAGCCCTTTACGAATGGAAAAAAGAGAACAAACAAACAACGCGTGACCTCTCTATCCTTCGTAACTACGCCTTCAACAAAGGTATCAAGTCTATCTACTACATCCGTACCTTTACCGATGACGGAGAAGAAGTCGGCGCAAACCAATGTGAAAGTTGTGTGATCTAACGTAGCAAGCTTAGCTGTTGGCAAGCCAACTAGCTAATCTACGCCAACCGCTATGTGCGGATTGGCTAGCTACCTCACTAACTCCGAAACTGAAGAAATATCGTCTTCAGTTTCTACGTGTCGTAAGACACGAATGCTAAAGCATCTAATGAATGAACGGGAGTGGGAAAGAACTCGACCAGTCTAAAAAGAGTTCGTCTTCCCACCCCCACACAGTTGATTAGGTCAGATTTGGAGTGTAAAACACGAACAAATCTGCCAATCAACCACTGCGCTGAGATGTTGACACGAACTCTGAGAAGCGGTGCTGGGCTTGAGCCCAGCCTCTAAGTGGCTTACTACCTCGAAAAGTCGTTATTATCGAACAACTTTTCTCAGGTCGTAACTTTCACAAGTTTAGCTGTTGGCAAGCCAACTACCTAATCTACGCCAACCGCTATTTGCGGATTAGCTGGCTACCATATGTCAAATTGTGCTACTTGCGAACAAAGCAATCTAATGAACGTCCTTGGGGCGTTTTTTAGCAAAAAATATGATACAATAGTGTAGATATTTCTAGAAAAGAAAGAGAAAACTATGGAAACCTACTACAAAGCCATAAACTGGAACGCCATTGAGGATGTTATTGACAAGTCAACTTGGGAAAAATTGACTGAGCAATTCTGGCTCGATACGCGGATTCCCTTGTCAAACGACTTGGATGACTGGCGGAAACTGACTGCCCAAGAAAAAGACTTGGTTGGTAAGGTCTTCGGTGGATTGACCCTACTGGATACGCTTCAGTCTGAAACAGGGGTCCAAGCCCTCCGCAACGACATTCGTACGCCTCATGAAGAAGCTGTTTACAACAATATTCAATTCATGGAGTCAGTCCATGCCAAGTCTTACTCTTCTATCTTCTCAACCTTGAACACCAAGTCTGAAATTGAAGAAATTTTTGAGTGGACCAACAGCAACGAATATTTGCAACGCAAGGCAAAGATTATCAACGAAATCTACGAAACTGGTACCCCACTTGAAAAGAAAGTTGCCAGCGTATTCCTAGAAACCTTCCTTTTCTACTCTGGTTTCTTCACGCCACTCTACTACCTTGGCAACAACAAACTGGCCAACGTTGCAGAAATCATCAAGCTGATTATCCGTGATGAGTCTGTTCACGGTACCTACATTGGCTACAAGTTCCAACTTGGTTTCAATGAATTGTCCGAGGAAGAACAGGACAAACTTCGTGACTGGATGTACGACCTGCTCTACCAACTTTATGAAAATGAAGAAGGCTACACGCGCTCCCTCTATGACGCAGTCGGCTGGACTGAGGAAGTTTTGACCTTCCTTCGTTACAATGCCAACAAGGCCCTCATGAACTTGGGACAAGACCCACTCTTCCCTGACTCAGCGGATGATGTCAACCCAATCATCATGAACGGTATTTCAACTGGTACATCTAACCACGACTTCTTCTCACAAGTTGGTAACGGATATCTACTCGGTGAAGTTGAAGCCATGCAGGACGATGATTACTTGTACGGATTATAATCAAAAAAAGCAGTTCATTGAGCTGCTTTCTTTTTATACTAAAAACACAATCATAAAATAGGAAATGCCATTGTTAAGCATGTGTAGGGCCATTGGATAACGGATATCTTGTTTCACCAAATAGATCCATGCAAAGATTACTCCCATTGTGAAATAAATCAAAAATTGTGGAAGGGTTGCTGGACCATGCACAAAACTAAAGAGGGTTCCTGAAACTAGACCATAGAGCACCACAGATTTGACATCCGATAATTTAGGGAAGAAATAGGTTGCCAAGAAACCACGGAAAATCAATTCTTCAAAGATACCTGCAAAAATGACTACCATGAAAAAGGAGTGAATAGGTGCAGACTGGATAAAGGCAACTGCGTTTTTCTGATTATCTGATTCAGGAACTGGTAGGAGAAATTGGAGAATGAAGTATGCAAGATAGGCCAGTAAGGGATAGGCAATCTGTTTTAGCCAAGGCTTATCTAGCGTCAGCTGCATTGTTTTTCTCGGGTACAAGACTTTCCAAAGAAGGTAGGAAAAACCAATTAACAAGGGTAGACCCACAATCAGTCCAAACCAATATAAACCTTCTGCAGCACTAGCTGGAATACCCTCTACCTGCTCAGTAGCCCATGGTATCTGGAGGAACTGGAATCCGAATTGATAGGCAATGTAATAGGCTAATAATAAACCAGTATGTTTAAAAAATTTCTTCATGATGTATTCCTCCTTATTATAAAACGGTCACGTCAACAATGTTATCAACCCGAACCAACTTGGTTTCAAGCTCCCCATTCGCTAATTCACGGGAGATTTTAACCCAATCCTCATCCACAGCTAAAATGCTGTATTCGTAAATAGTCATAAATTCCTCATCGAAACGGATTTTGGCTTTACTTCCCACCAATTCATTTAATAAAAGTGACATCTGATTTTCTCCTTTTAGACCTTTTTGTAGTTTGTTTACCTTGCTTTGTAACTGTTTCACCTTTTTCCTATCTGACAGGTAGCTGAATAATAGATAAGCAAAGGCTATCCATTGAAAAATCTCCATCTCATTTCCTTTCTAAATGAAACCTATACTCTGTAAAAGTAACATGAGCAAGACACTCAGGAAATTATTGACCATGTGAAGAATAAGGGCGTTGGTATATTTGCCAGAAATCCGATAAGCAAGTCCTAGTACTAGACCCATGCCTCCATAGACAACCCAAGATCCGATATTGGTCGGATTGTGAATAAGTCCAAATAGAAAACTTGATAGCAACAATCCAACATTCGAATCCTTACCAAAGACTTTCCCCATGAGAATGCCACGGAAAATCAATTCTTCAAGAACTGGAGCAAAAAGTACAGCAAAGAGAAACAAGAGCAAGGCTGGCAGACCAGAGTTATTGATGACTTCCTGATTAGCAGTCGTTTGACCATATCCTTCTTCCAGCATAATCAATTGCCCACCGATTATTTTCAGACCAAACATGACGATAAAAGCAAGGACAACAAAACCAATATTCTTTAACATTCCCCACTTCTGCTCGCTCTTCCATAGGCCAATTTTACTTGTCAACACAAGACCGACTACCACTGCAAGCAATATAAGCGCTGCAGCAATCAGTAGATTATTACCGTCAAAATTTGGTAGGGCAAACATGGCCATCTGGATCAATCCATTTAGTGCAAGGACAGCCAGTCCCACAAAGAGAAATTTCCAGTTTTTAACCACATTCCAATCTTTGACATTTCCAAGTCTATTCATAGCAATCTCCTTCGCATACACTAAGTCAGTTTTCATTACTTTCTTTTTCGATCAATAGCAGAGCAGGCAAGCCCAAAACCATCGGCAGAAGGATATTCAGATTTGACAAATCAATCTGCCCAGTAGCCAGCCATTCTCCGAAAACATAGCCAACTGCGTACAAGCCAAGACCGATAAATGAAGCAAGATAAATTTTCTTAAAGACTTTCATTGTTGATACCTCCATTTACATTAAATGAATGTGATTTTCTTACGATTGGCAAAGTAGAAACTAACAAATCCTACTAAGGTCAGAAGAACAACTGTCATGGGAGTGACAAACTGGAAATACTCCGTTGCAGATGTTCCACTTTCCTGTGGAATTTGTAACTGCCAGAGGCCAATACTAACCAGCAAACTCAAAACGGCAATCTGTAGGGTTTGATACAGAGTTCGTTTCATCATTTTCTTCCGAGCCATTTTTACATCAGCCTTGGCAACAAACAATTTATCCAAGCCCAGCCGTTTAATAGTGGCCTCTTGCTCGACCTGAGAATAAACAAGTGTCAAGAAGAGGCTGATTCCCATGACATCTTCTCCCAGCGCAAAGCTAACTAGGAAGCTCAGCAGTGTCACTGTCATAAAGAGCATATACATATTGTTGCCGAAATTGGTCAAGGCCGCATAAGACACCTCGTCTAACTCAGCAACAATATCATAGAAATAACGGATTGCTTTGATGTGTAGATTTTCCTTTTTCATAATCATCACCTAAAAACTTTCATAACATTCTTATTTAAAGTAACGACGTACCATGCGAACCTGCATCACATTGATGTAAATGTGAAGAAAGGCAACAACTAGAAATGCTGTAATTTGTCGCTCCTGCAATAGCATGCTAAGTACAAATAGGAATAGATACAAACCTGGTAACACGATTTGATTCAAAGTGAAGACGATTTGGAAACTCATTTCGTAGTTTGCTTGTTTCTCACCTTCGTCCATTGCCTCCATAAAATCCTTCATTTCTTTTACCGTAGCAAAAGCAGACAACTGATAGTCACGAATTTTCTCTGTTAATTTAATAATAAACACTTGAGTGATTAGAAGTACGATAAAGAAGATCAAGTCAAAAATTGACCCGTACATGATCGCGCCGTCTTCTAAGAAGGTAACACCAAATCCTAGAACCAAATTTAACAGAGTCAATGATACGGCAACATTAAACATTATAATCGCATATTCTAGGTTACGATACATTTTCATATTTAGTTCATCTGCCCGTTCCTCATCCTCATCTGAAATAGAATGGTAAAGTTTATGAGTTTGATTAGCCTTAAGACCAAAATATACGGTTCCAGCGAAAATTACAAAAGTAATGATACGCAAACAAAACAAGAAGTTATCTAGGGTAACAAAAGACGGTAATCCAAACTTAGAAATCAATACTCCAAAAAAGCCACAAAATGCGCCAAAGATAGCTCCTGAAAGTAAATAGATAAGATTCCTCACCCATCTTTGTTTTGTCGTTAATTGTTTCCCCTGTTTCATTCTCCTACCTCCACTAATTGAAAAACATTCTCTACATTTTCGTTAAAAATCTGTGCAATTCGCATGGCAATGACCACCGAGGGCGTATATTCGCCCCGCTCAATCAAACTAATGGTCTGCCGTGATACTTCTGCTAACTTTGCTAGCTCTGTCTGATTGAGACCATCTCTGGCTCGCAATTCTTTGAGCCGATTTTTTAAGACATATTCCATGTTGTTTCCTTTCTAGGCTTGGTAGATAACCATGCTTATTTCTGTTACAGCTATTTCTACCGCTACCTCTTTGAATTTTGTCGCTAGTAAGTAGGTGTAATAAAAGTCACCGATACATGCCACTGCGTGCATGGTTGCTAGAATCTGATAGGCCCCTTTGTCAAGCCATCCCAACATTGCAAATGCTGTTAAACTCAAAGTAATCAAAACGAAGGGGGCAAGAGCAATGACAATCGTTTGGAAACGATTATAAAGGGAGTCGGGGCTAATTGCATAAGCCATACCTGTTTTCCATTTAATTCCATATTTGACAGGATTTTCAGGGCAAAAAATCTTGAAAAACAATCCATGAATCCATTCATGCAAGATAATAAGCAATATAAAAACAAATAGCGCTTCAATAAATTGCAACTCATTCGTGACATTTTGAAACTCAACTTTAGAAGCTATGAATCCAAATAACCAAAAGAACGGAAACACTAATAAAACTGTAGTTACATACAACCTTGCCGCCAACTTTTTATCGCTTCTAACATCTACTTCATATAATTTCTTTTTCGCTTCCATGTTTCTTCTCCTTCATTCGCCTACAAGCTAGACTAAACTATATAGTCCTAGAGCAACTCCAATCAGTAAGCCGATACCAACTTGGCAAGTTCCGTTTGATTGAGACCATCTCTGGCTCGTAATTCCTTGAGCCAATTTTTTTTAGACATATTCCATGAGTTTTCCTTTCTAGGATTGGTAGATAATCAAGCCTGTTTCTGTGTCTTCGACAGCTATATTTCCCTCGGCAAACTTAACCAATAAAAGATAGGTATAGTAGAAATCGCCTGCACAAGCCGCTGCATGTATAGTAGCCAATGTCAGATAAAGAGATACATCCATCCTCCAAAAAACTGCTACCATGGTCAAGCCCAAACTAATCACAACAAAGGGAGCCAAGCTGATTACTAGCATTTGCATCCGATTATAGAGCGAACCTGGACTGGTCGCATAGGCCATACCCGATTTCCATTTAAAACCAAACTTAACAGGATTTTCAGGACAAAAAATCTTGAAAAATAATCCATGAATAGCTTCATGTAAAACTATCAAAAGAGGAAATAGAACTGTTGCTAGCCATAACTCTGGTAAGGTAAGTGGCAAATTTTGATCTACATTAGCCAGCAAGGAAAACGCTAACTTACCAAATAGCAGAGCAAATGGGAAGACTAGAACAATCGCAAGAATATTCAATCCCCAGACAAATTTCTTATTTTCCATGATATTGACTTCATATAATTTCTTTTTCGCTTCCATCTTTCTTCTCCTTCATTTTCCTTCAAGCTAGACTAAACTATATAGTCCTAGAGCAACTCCAATCAGTAAGCCAATAATACTTGCGCCTGCAATAATAATTGCTGCCATATCAGATGAAATGTGTCGTTTCATAAGGTTTCTCCTGTCTTTCCTTAGCTTTTTTCACTATTTTTCTTTTTGTTAAATTGCAGAGCTAACACCAGTGTCGCCAATAAAGGAGGAAAGGGATAACTCATTTCCGTCAAACCAATGTCAAATCCTAGCAAGGCAAAAATTTTAAATATCAAAATAGTTATCAAGAAGAGTGCGAAAAACAGTAGGACTACTTTCATTCCATTTTTAACTGTCTTGTTCATTTTTCTTCTCCTTTTCTCTGCTGAGAGTGACTTCTAAAAGAAGGAGAGAATTCATCATCATCAAGAGTATCATGGTATCTATCTCCCGACCAAATACGATGTTTTTAACTAAACTATAAATCAAATATAGTGCAACTAGAACCTGCACTCCTCGCACAACGCTTGTTCCTGTAATCAAAATTCCTTTTTTATTGTTATTGTTTTTCATAACTTTCCACCACTTACTCTCGACTAATTTTAATCTTCTTCCTTCTGCTCTTTTCTGCCAGCTAGTTTCCACAAGCGCTCATCTGTCACTGCGATAGTGCAAATGGCAAGAACGACATGGGTATTATCCAACTGCTGCCACTTCATAATGTCAGCCAGTAGGACAAAAACTAGATAGGCGATTGCTGTTACTTGTAGAAATCGTGCGATGTGAATTCTGTTTATCTTTTTCATATTTATTTCCTACTTTCTGTTTATTTACCTGATGAATTCGTTTTCATCTCTTTATCTTGATATCATTGTAACACTTCTTTTTCTTTTTGACAAGTATCTTTGTCAAAAAAATAATAATTTTTGTCAAAAAGTTTATGAAATTTGTCAAAATGTAGCGAATGATGGTCAGAATGACTATAATAAGATACAAAAAAACTCTTCTACCCAAAGGATAAAAGAGTTTAGTGAGCGATTAGAGATTGTCAGCCACGCTGTTCAAGAGGGTTTGGATAGCAGAAGCATCGCTACCACCGGCCATGGCCATATCTGGCTTACCACCACCACGACCTGCTACGATTGGAGCAAGGACTTTGATGAGGTTGCCTGCATGGACATCGCTTGATTTGCTGGCTACAAGGACATTGACCTTGTCACCGATGGCTGCTACTAGCACCAAGACATCTGAGTAGTCTTTTTGCTTCCAGTTATCCGCAAAGGTACGGAGGGCACCTGCGTCTGAAACTTGAACTTGGCTAGCAATGTAGCGGACACCGTTTGCCTCTTTAACGTCTTTAAAGACATCACCAGCAGCTGCTGCCGCTGCTTTTTCTTTCAGACTAGCGTTTTCTTTTTGCAAATCGCGGAGCTCCGCAGCCAGTGCCTCCACTTTTGTCGGCACTTGGTCGATTTGTGGCACTTTAAGAGTCTGCGCAACAGCTTTGAGAGCATCTTCGCGGTCACGAAGAGCTAGGAAAGCTTCCTTGCCTGTCACCGCTAAAATACGGCGAGTTCCTGAACCGATTCCCTCTTCTTTGACAATCTTGAATAGACCGATTTCAGCTGTATTGCCAACGTGGGTACCACCACAAAGCTCGATAGAATAGTCACCGATTGTAACCACACGGACCACTTTGCCATACTTCTCACCAAAGAGGGCCATAGCACCCATTTCTTTTGCCGTATCCACATCCGTTTCAACTGTGACAATATCCAAGGCTTCCCAGATTTTTTCATTGACTTCATTTTCAATACGACGAAGTTCATCAGCTGTCACTGCTTCAAAGTGTGTGAAGTCAAAGCGGAGGAATCCTTCCTCGTTCAAGGAACCAGCCTGGGTTGCATGCACACCGATGACATTGTGAAGGGCAGCATGGAGCAAGTGAGTTGCTGTGTGGTTCTTCTCAACACCACGACGACGATTTGTGTCGATTTCAAGCGTGTAAGTTTGACCAAGCGAAATGCTGGCAGAGAGTTCTACAGTGTGCAATGGCTGACCATTCGGTGCTTTCTGCACATCTACAACTGTTGCAACGACATCACCTGAAGCATTTTTAATCACACCACGGTCGGCAACCTGACCACCCATTTCAGCGTAGAATGGTGTTTGGTCAAAGACAAGAAGGGCTTGACCTTCTGACACAGCTTCTGTCCGCTCATTGTCCGCGATAATCACTTCCAATTTAGCATCTAGGCTAGTTTGACCATAGACAAAGGTTGAGCTTTCGGTAATACCTGCTAGAGTTTCATTTTGCATACCCATTGAGCCACCTTTAACAACGGCTGCACGCGCACGGTCCTGCTGTTCCTTCATGGCAGCCTTAAAGCCTTCATGGTCAATCTTGTAGCCTGCATCTTCAGCCAATTCCTCGGTCAATTCCACAGGGAAACCATAGGTATCGTAAAGTTTGAAGATATCCTTACCTTCAAGAGTATCCTTACCAGCTGCTTTCAAGTCAGCCAAAAGATCATCCAAGTGACCGCTACCAGCATCAATGGTGCGAGCAAAGGTTTCTTCCTCACGTTTAACGATTTTCTCAATAAAGTCACGTTTTTCAAGCACTTCTGGGTAGTAGCTTTCCATGATAGCACCAACCGTTTCCACCAACTTATACAAGAATGGCTCAGTGATACCCAAACGGCGACCGTGCATGACAGCACGACGGAGAAGACGACGAAGGACATAACCACGACCTTCATTTCCTGGAAGAGCACCATCACCGATGGCAAATGACAAGGCACGGATATGGTCTGCGATGACCTTGAAGCTCATGTTGTCGCCGTCTGGATCATAGGTCTTACCAGAAATTTTCTCAACTTCACGAATGATTGGCAAGAAGAGGTCGGTTTCAAAGTTGGTCTTAGCTCCTTGGAAAATAGCTGCCAAACGCTCCAAACCTGCACCCGTATCAATGTTTTTGTTTGGTAATTCCTTGTACTCAGAGCGAGGAACTGCTGGGTCAGCGTTGAATTGTGACAATACGATGTTCCAAATCTCGATATAACGGTCGTTTTCAATATCTTCTTCCAGCAAACGAATGCCAATGTTTTCAGGGTCAAAATCTGTGCCACGGTCAAAGAAAATTTCCGTATCTGGACCAGAAGGACCTGCACCAATTTCCCAGAAGTTATCTTCAAGTGGAATGAGATGGCTTGGTTCTACACCAAGAGCAATCCAGCGATTGTAAGAATCCACATCATCTGGATAGTAGGTCATGTAGAGCTTGTCTTTTGGAAAGGCAAACCATTCTGGGCTGGTCAAGAGCTCAAAGCCCCACTCAATCGCTTCATCACGGAAGTAATCACCAATCGAGAAGTTACCAAGCATTTCAAACATGGTATGGTGGCGAGCTGTCTTACCAACATTTTCAATATCGTTGGTACGGATAGATTTTTGAGCATTTGTAATCCGTGGATTGTCAGGGATGACAGAGCCATCGAAATATTTTTTAAGCGTTGCCACACCAGAGTTGATCCACAAAAGAGTTGGATCGTTAACAGGGACAAGATTTGCTGAAGGCTCAACAGAGTGACCCTTTGATTTCCAGAAATCCAACCACATCTGGCGGATTTGTGCTGATGATAATTGTTTCATAAGTTTAAGATACTAAGGGCGTTAAACGGACACTATCAAAATAGAAAACCTGACGAAGACGCTGGCGTCTAGGAAGTGTTTCTCTTTTTGACAAAGTCCCTAGCCCGAGTTCATTTCACAATAAACTCGATGCCCTTGCCTTTCTTTTTTATTAGACAGGTTCAATTTAGCAAGCTAGCCAACTGAACCATTTTTTTTAATTTTACGTTACACTTAACTGGATACGTCTTCCATCATTTCGACGTAGTCGATTGCGACCACTAGGGAAATGACCAAGTCTGCATAGTCATCCTCGACTACTGTTACGGAGTAACGAGAAGTCAGGTGAAAGAGTTCTTTGGAGATTTCAGCTACTAGCTGACCATCAGATTTTTTCAGTCGAAAATCCAGGTCCCAGATATTGCCTTCTAGGACCAATCCTAGATTTTCCACGCTATAGCGGTCCTTGAAAAAGGTATATTCTTTTTGCAAGTAGAAAGAATGTCCATCCGCCATATCAATGGTAAATTGGGGTAGGAAGGTCAAAAATTTCTTGGTAATCCGACAAACTTCTCCACCTCTGGCATTGGTCACCGTAAACCGCTTGGGAATTTCAAAGAAGGTGCCCTCTACCTGATAAGCAAGCTGTCCATGACTATCATGAATATCAAATTTTTCACCACCCAAAACAAAACGTTGTTTGACCTGAAATTGTTTCATGACTCCCTCCAAAAAAATGACAAGAAACCAAACGAAGGGCGAAAAACCGCGGTACCACCTTCATTCAATGACTTGTCATTCTCATTTCATATTCAATGATGTATTCCATTAAGTAGCAAAATACTCGGCTTAGATGGCTCGCAACAACCGCCAATTTTCTGGACTAAGGGATCGAGTATTTATTCTTAATAGGTTTGGTTCTTACTGACCTGATGAGCTTTCAGTTGTAGAACTTGAAGCTTCTGTTGAAGAACTGCTTTCATCAGTCGCCACATATTGTGATAGAAGGTTCTGGAAGGCAGCATCTTTAATCTTAACATTAGCTTTTGAAAGAGCTTCTTTCAAGACAGTTGCTACAAAGCTTGCATCGTTTTGTTTCTGTGCAACGATAATTTCCTTAAGTTTGTCCTTGTAATCTTCCCAATTAGCTGATTTTTCAGATTTTGCTTCTAGTTTAACAACATAATAGCTTGTTGTGTAAGTTGTCATATCTACAACTGTTACTACAGATGCACCTACTTGACCAGCGTTTAAAGCAAATACCGCTGATTGAACTTCAGTCGGAACCGTTGTAGAGGTAGAATCAAACTTGACTTCTCCACCGTTTTCCTTGGTTGCACTATCTGTTGAATTGTCTTTAGCCAATTGAGCGAAATCAGCTCCCTCAGCTTGAGCTGCTGCTAGGACTTCCTTAGCTTTAGCCTCATCATCTAGTTTGATGATACGGGCAGTCACTTCCGGAGTGTAAGCTTCATAAGCAGCTTTATAGTTTTCATCGGTCAATTCTTTTTCTGCAGCCTGTTTCACAGCATACTCGACCAATTTGTTAGTACGGATTTGCTCTTTGTAACTATCAGTCGTCAAACCTGCTGAAGCAAGGGCAGTTGCAAATGAATCTCCATACTGCTCAGCCATTTTTTCATAGGCTTCGTTGACCTCAGTTTCAGATACCTTATCACCATACTGCTCTTCAAAGACATGGCTGATAACCATAGAAAGCAAAACCTGTTGAGCTTGGGCATTTGTTTTAACCTGCTCATAAAACTCTGATACAGAGATAGCATTGCCTTTCATCGTAATAATGTCTTTATCTGCTGAGCTTGAGCACGCCGCAAGCGTCACAGTTGCAAGGAGGGTTACTGCACCTGCAAGAATTTTTTTTGTTTTCTTCATTTAGAAAATCTCTCCTTTTCTTCATTAACCCTTTCATTATACCATAAATTCTTAAAAAGGGCTTAATTTTCTTCAAGCTTTAGGTCAACATTGGCCACATTTTTTCGCAACATGAGCAGGCCATCGCTCATGGAAATCAAACTGGCTGTTAAATCAGGATTATCCAGGGTCGCATCAAACAAGCGTTGCAAGCCACGGTAAATCGTTCGCTGACCACGGCGAACTTCCATGATGTCTTTAGCAACATCACCGCCTTGGAAAATATCATCCAAAACAACCAAGCCACCGACCTTGACCTTTTTCAAGACCTCTGGTAAAAATACGATATATTTGGACTTGGCCGAGTCCATAAAAACAAAGTCATAGCTATCATCAGGCAGATCCGGCAGTAAATCCATCGCCTCACCTTCTAACAATTCAATTTGCTTGCGACTATCGAACTTGGCAAAATTTTCCTTGGCAAAACCAATCATTTCTTCATTGCGGTCGATGGTAGTAATCTGCGAATGCGGACTATTCTCGGCCATCAAAAGAGCAGAAAATCCAATAGCCGTTCCGATTTCCAAAATACGCTCTGGCTGTAGAGTTTGCATGAGCAAACGGAAATAAGCTACTGTTTCATGAGGGATGATGGGAATATTTTCCTGACGGGCAAAGTCCTCTAATTCCTTTAAAAATCCAGTATTTTGCGCCTGACGTGTTCGCATAAAGTCCACAATTTCTTCCTTGACAACAGGACGGCGCATATTGTGGTTTGCGTTTTTAGAATATGATTCAACCATAGGGACAATTATAACACAAGTCACCAACAATTTCTTCTCTCATATACTAAAAGACAGGATTTCTCCTGCCTTTACTTACATATTTTTTGCATAGTCAAGACGATAGCCTAGATTAGCAAAGAGTTGCTGTACACGTTTAATGGTAGCTACTTTACCGAATAGCAGATGGTACTGGTCTGCATTCATCTCGACAGCAGCCAAACAAAATTGTTCACTAGCATATTTTTCATCAACTACCGCAGCCCAGTCTGGTACATTGCCAGTTTCCTCCAAGCCAGCCGCATCTAATTTTAACAAAATCCCAGCATTACGGACTGCTTGTAGGCGGTCAAAAGCCGCTATAAAATCGGCTAATAAATCCTTGCGCGGTCGAACACAAAGGTACTGGTTATGCGCTAGAAGGACTGACAGGATAAGCAATAGGTTATCCTTTTCTACCTCACCCACACAATCTAAGAATGCATCGAACGCTTCAGGTGATAAAATACCTTCAAGCAAATCTAAAATATGATTGGGATCACTAGCAAAGACACATTCTTTTAATTGGATAAATAATTCCCTATCACCATTTGATAGTAGGTCTGCAATCTCAAAAATATCCTGTAAATTTTCTTCTGTCAGCATACTGCCTCCTATTCATCTTTATTTTTTATTTTGGAAATTCCCACATGATATGGGGTGCAAACGGGCTAAGGTATTGATAAATGTCATTGAAATCAGCTCCCGAAAGATTATCAAGTTTCACCTCAGCTAAAAAAGTTCCTGTTCTTCCTACAATACGCATCCGTTTTGAGTAAATATCCCGGTAAATGTAGACAATCTCATAGTGAATTTTCCCAATTTCTGCAACTGGAATGCTTATTCTATCCTCCCAAAGTTTGTTTTTATACTCTAAGCACTGCTGATTGAGGACAAAGACTTGCCCTTGTTTCCGCCACAAAAAAGCATAGAAGGCGGAAGGAAGAGCTAGCAGCATGTAGCACAATCCTGATAGAATAGCAGGTTCTGGCTTAAACATTAAGCCCATACCAATCAAAATAAATACCGTGCTAATAACCATAGGTATTACAATCGAGCGTTTGTAGGAAATCATATTAGAGATGCACTCCTTTCTCAACAAGAGCTTCCAATTTCAAAAGATTAGGGATAAATCCAATTCAAATCTGGAACCAAACTGCTAATATCACGATGAATACTATTGAAATCAGAAATTTCCAAGCTATTTATATTGATTTTATCCAAAATCGTATCATTAAAATCTTTAAAATATAAGTATCTCCGTGTAGTATAGCTCCCCGAATTCGAATGACGTTGATACCTAATACTGTATTCTATAGCTGCAATTTCGTTCCAGTAGAGACGATGTTCTTCACGAAACATCCCAGCCTTTAACTCAATATATTCCTCAGTCATCACTACTGCAATAGGTTGGCGAGATTTCACATAGTTACTGATAAGGGCTGCTATAACAAAAGCAGAGGTAATTCCCCAAATAGCTATTAAAATGGGAGATATAAACTTATTATTTTGAGTCTGCACCGTCTCGGCTTGTCGTCTGATACTGGATTTTCTCTCTTCCATTCTCAAATTGACCGCATTGACAATCTCTTGTAAACGCTCTTGATACTCTGCATCCGTTTCATTTTCCATTTTTGGAGAAATGATTCTTACCCTGTCAATCGTCATTGGTTCAGCATCGAGTATGTATTGCTCACGGGTAGTCGATAGGTCTGTTGCAGTAGAAGTACTACTGCTGCTTAAGTCCGGTTGTGTCAGAAACAAGAAGAAGATTGTTACAATAGTAGCGTAAATCAATATCCAGATAATGGATGTTTGACCCTTTCTATATTCAATCCTATTCTTGATATTGTTCATTTATGAACACCTTTCTCAACAAGAGCTTCCAACTCTGTCAAGCGGGCTTCAAAGACCTTGAAGGCATCGTTGAGATAGTCTTCCTTGGTCATATCCACACCAGCTTTTGCAATGACATTGAGTGGATAATCAGAGCTACCAGCCTTGAGATAGTTGAGGTAGTTGTCCTTGTCCTCTGGGCTACCATTGACAATCTTGTCTGCCAAAGCAGACGCTGCCGCAAAGCCAGTTGAATATTGGTAAACATAGAAATTGTAATAGAAATGTGGAATACGAGCCCACTCATACTGAATCAGTGGATTTTCTTCCGCAGACAGGCCGTAATACTTCTCGTTAAGCTCACCATAGAGCTGGTTGAGGAAATCAGCAGTCAAGACTTGGCCTTCTTGGTCAGCCTTGTAAATAGCCTGCTCAAACTCAGCAAACTGGGTTTGGCGGAAGACCGTTCCACGGAAGCCGTCGAGGTAGTGATTGAGAATAGCAAAGCGGGCCTTGTCGTCTTCTACTTCTGCCAAGAGCTTCTCTGTCAGGAGATTTTCGTTGGTTGTTGACGCAATCTCAGCCAAGAAAATCGAATAGTGACCATAGACATAGGGCTGGTTCTGACGAGTCAACATCGAATGGAGCGAATGCCCTGTTTCGTGAATCAGGGTGTACATATTGTCCAAATTGTCCTGCCAGTTGAGGAGCATGAAGGCGTTGGTGTCGTAAGCACCACCTGAATAGGCTCCTGAACGCTTTCCTTCGTTTACATGAACATCAATCCAGCGATTTTCAAAGGCTTCTTTGACGATAGCTGCGTACTCATCACCAAAGATATTCAATGTATCCGCACAAGTAGTCAAGGCCTCCTCATAAGTAACTTTTGTGTCTGTGCTAGAAAGTGGTGTGTACATATCGTACATCTTAAGGTCATCAATACCCAAGAGTTTCTTACGCAAATTGATGTAGCGGTGCAAGAGCGGAAGGTGCTTGTTGACTGCTGATACTAATGTATCGTAAACGGACTCTGGGATAAAGTTGGCAGAAAGGGCTGCGTGACGGGCTGAATCGTACTTCCGCAAACGAGCTTTCAGGTTATTGACCTTAACGTTAGACTGAAGGGTCTTGGCGTAGGTATGCTGGAACTGCTCGTAGGTTTCGTACAGAGCCTCGTAGGCTTCTTGACGCACTTCGCGATTTTTGGACTCCATGAAGGAGATGTAGTTGCCGTGAGAAAGGGGCACCAACTTGCCGTCCTCATCTGCGATTTCTGGGAAACGCAGGCTGGCATTGTCCAAGACAGAGAAGGTTTCAGATGGTGCTTCAAAAATCTCGCTGGTTGCCGCAAGGACTTCTTCTACTTCCTGTGACAAGATATGATCCTTGGCTGACAAGAGTTTTTCAAACTGGTGACTGTACTGAACAAGGGCTGGTTCTTCCGCTTTAAAGGCTTCCAACTGCTCTTCGGTAATGGCCATAAATTCTGGCTCATAGAAGGCAAAGGTCTGAGAAAAAACTGAGTAAATGCTCAAAGCTTTAGCCTGAAATTCCTGATACTTCCCTTCACAAGTGTCTTGGTCATTTTTCATGGACGCATAGACATAGAGCTTTTCAAGTCGACGCATGAGCCCAAGCTGGGTTTCGCTAATCTCCAAAAGGCAATTAGCTGAGTCCAACAAGTGACCTGCAAAGGCCTTGGCTTTTTCTGTTTCTGCTTGGAGATCAGCCAACTCGACTTCCCAAGCCTCATCTGTTGGGAAAATAGTCGCTAAATCCCACTGGTATTTTTCTTCGATTTCATGACGTTGTTTAGACATATATTAAATCCTCCGTAACTCTTATTCTAACATAAAAGAGCCCCTCTTTCCAACGGAAAGTGGAGGGCTTACACTTTACTCACTACCAGTAAAGTAGGTTTTGGCATCTGATACTGCTTCCTTGACAAAGCTGTCATAGAATGCAAGATTGGGGATACCATATTTATTTAACAAACCGTCAACGTAACTGCTTCCTTCAGCCTCTTTGATACTTCCTTTTTTCTCCTGATTATTAGCCTGATGGACAAAATTTCCTTGTAGGTCAATCGTTAAATGTCCATCATTTGCAAAAGCGATAGAATAGCCACTAGCTACAAAATACTGTCCAACCTGCCCCTTAGCTTCGCTTGCCTTCTCTTCGCCTTCGTATTTGTCAGTCGCTACTGTATAGTCACCGCTTTCGACAAAATAGGTAATCTTACAACCGCTTGGATAGGAAAGCATATAATATTCTTCAGTAAAAAGGTATTCCGTACCATCTTCAAAGACTATGAGTGTTCCTCCGTCATCTCCTACTTCTTTAGATGCTACATTCTGACTATGTTGGGTTGTAAACTTTTGAGCCTCTTTCTCATTGATTGTTTGCACTTGCTGACTGGAGGCTGTGGTGGTTTGCCCCTCCTCATGCCTTACAGCACAGACCGATAAGCTAAACAATAGTAGCAAAGAAGCACTTACTAAAGCAAATCGACTGAATTTCATGACAAACCTCCTGTATCCTTTTTAGTTTATTATATCATTATTTACACATTTTGTCTGTAAATTATAGGTGGATACAGCACTTGTTTTTCCTTGTCTTGCATTTTGTCATAAAACTTATCAAAAGCCAGATAGATTGGTGTCAGGTCTTGTTTGATTTGGGCAAAGCCAATGGCAGAGCGGGGCAGACGATAGTGGGGATACCAGTCTAGTGCTGTCTTGGTCAGTAGATTTTCTCCACGACCATAAGCTTCTGCCTGCAGAGCTAACCATTTTGGGGTTTTGTAGTAAAGTTGTCGAGCAATATATGCTGGTAAATCCCTATCCAATCTACAATCCATACGAGATAAGGCTTGCTTGGCAAAGGGCAATCGCAAGATATCCAGTAAGTTTCCTTGACCAAAAGGAAAGACCTTGGTCAAACAATGCACCTTGCCCCGCAAGTCTTCATGAATGAGGTAGCGTAGACGCAATTGCTTTCTTTCATCATCCAACTCCCAGAGATGAAAGCCCATGTTCATACTAAAGGAGAATAACTGGTAATGCAGTTTGGTCAACCTATCCTTAAGCCAGAGGTCCTTGCCTAGCAACCAAAGAACTTGAAAGCCAGCTTCATGATAGGCCCGCGTTCGTTCTTGTAAGTGAGAAATTGATAGACTGGAGCATTGGACTTCTAAGGCCAGTCGCTTATTAACCAATAAATCTGCTAGTTGGTTAATCTCTGGTAGGTATTTTTCCAGCTCAACCTGCTCCACTCCTACCAGCCAGCTATAAAGCTCAGATTTGAGGGAGAGATGCTGGGTAGATTCATTCTCCGTAAAAAACGGGCACTCTTTCCGACTAAGATGAGCAAAGTGCGGTCGCATGATTTTGCCAGAACGGTAGCGGACTGGACTGGAACATAGGGGACAATAAAAGTCATCAGCCCCAAAATTGCCAAGTTCTAGAATATTAAACAACTGATTGGTTTTATTTTTTACGATAAACATATTTTTTCCTCATCCTATTTATTCGTAAAAGCTACCAATATGTTTCAAGGAGATTACTTAATCTATTACAGAAGAATCAACTTTAGATATTATGATATATCATTTGTTTCCCTTATATTTTTTTGTTATAGTAAATATAAGAATATATGGAGGCGCATGCTTATGATTCGTTTATCTTGTTCCCTATTTGGAACTCCGACTATCTCAGTCAATCAAACGGAAGTCACACCGTCCTACACAAAAATCGCTGCCCTACTTTACTATCTCATCCTCAGAGGCGAAGCCAGTCGTGAAGAGGTAGCTACACTCTTGTGGGGGGATAAGAATTCCGAAAAGGCTAGAAAAAACCTGCGCAATACCATCTATCAGACCAATAGAGAATTAGGCATTGAGGCCATTATCAGCCCTAACAGGTCCATGCTAGCTATGAACCCTGATATAGACATCTCCTGTGATGTGCAATTATTTTTATCAGCCCCTGTGCACAAGCTCCATCTCTTCAAAGGAGAGTTTCTGGAAAATTTTTATATCAAGAATTGCCAGGAGTTTGACTTTTGGATAGAAAAAATCAAGTCCCAACTGGAAAAGACCTATCTGACAGCCTGTCAGCAGTTGCTGGAAAAACAAGAGCACTTGTCTGACCTAGAAGGAGCTGAGAACCTCATCCTTCGGATGATTAACATGGATGAATTCAATGAGGATTACTATCTTAGCTTGATGAAACTCTATTTGGAGGTAGGGCAGACAGGAAAGATTATTGAAACCTATCATCGCTTAGCGCAACTTTTGGATAGGGAGCTAGGAATTGGTCCTGGTGAAGCGATAAAAAACCTCTATTATCAAGTAGTCCGGGACCATACAGAGAAAAAAGACACTCAGTTAGCACCCAAAACCGACTACTTTTATGGAAGAATTGAAGAAATCCATGCTCTCGAACATTTCCTAGCCTCTGTCTTAGAAACTAGTAGTCGCGCCTTTTTCCTCCACGGTGAAGTTGGCTCAGGAAAACGAAGCCTGGTCCGCCAGGTCTTGGCCAACCAGGACCAACGTTTTTCTATCCTTCAAATCAACTGTTTACCAGAGGACCTCTACAAGCCTCACTCCATTTGGCAAAAGATAAGTCGTAGCTACCAATGGATTTTTCCAGATAGATTAGACACAATGGCGTCTTTAGACCAAGCAAGGCACAGTGATTACATAATTGATTGTTTAGACAAGGCTAGTCAGAAACAAGCTATTCTTTTTTTGATAGAGGATGCTCATTGGATGGATAAAGAAAGTTTACAAATAGTGCTGGACTGTATTCATGCTCTAAGCCGTGCTCCTCTAGCATTTCTATTGACCAGAAACTTGCGGCAAAATAAGGACTTGGATTACCTGGAGCATTACCTATCCAATCGTCAACTTGCAGAAAGACTGGATCTGAAAAACTTATCCTTTTCTGAAAGTCAGAACTTCTTGCAAGAAGTTAGCCAGCAGGCCGCTCTCTATGATATTGATCAGATTTACCACTACAGTCAAGGTAATTTATTTCTCCTGGACCAATATGCCCAGCAAATCAAGGAAGGCCATGTATTTCATCCTCTAACGGCAGCTATTCGTTCCAAAATGGCTTTGCAGGTTCATGCCCTAGAGCCAAAAGAAGAAGAGTTGCTCAACTACCTCTCAACCTGCAGTGCTGGAAGTGATGTTAGTCTATTGACTGATTTAATGGGACTAAGCCATCATGAAATGGTCGCATTGATCGATCAGTTAACCAGCAAATCTCTCATCCTACAGAAGGAAGTTGATGATCGACTGGAAGTACAATTTCGTCAAGCTGTCTTAGGAGAATTTCTCTACGATCAGCTGCCTCTATCAAAAAGACGAATCTTGCATGAACAAATTGCCTTTCATCTAATCCAAAAATTACAACTTCAACCCAACAACAGTGTCCTATTGCTAAAGATTGCAAGGCATTTTACAGCTGCCAAACAACCCCTGATGGCTCTGGAATATCGTTTACATCACTTAAATCTGGCAATCAAGTCGCACTACGATCTTTTTCCTTTGAGCTCTAGTAATGGCCAACTAAGCAGGGGCAAGGAAGAAAAGAATGTGCTCTGGATCCAGGAACAGTTGGCTGAGGTGCGGGAAACCATGGCCCATCTCGAAAAGCTTTATGGCGACCAGCGTCAGTTCCAGCTTCTTCAAGTTCGATTTGAATTTTATGAAGGTCGTTACTATATTCGAATTGGTAACTATCAGAAGGGGGTAAGCAGTATTCGGAATGTGATCGCCAGAGCCCACGCGCTCCACAATCAAGACTATCTATTAAAGGGTTATCGACAGTTTATCCATTACTGCATACAAATTGAAAACAAAACCGACCTGGGCTACTATGCTGAATTAGGTCTGGAAACCGCTATAGAGGCCAATAATCACGAGGCAATTGGGATGTTTTTACGATTTAAAGGACTTTTTAATCTCATGTTAGGGGATGAGGAGAAGGCTAGTCGTCTTCTCTACGAAGCTATTGATTGCTTTAGTCTGACAGCTTCCATGAGGAAAAAATACGCCATTCAGATTGCTGCTGCTTTGGATTATTTAGCTGAGATGGCTCAAATTCGAAGAGATTTTCTGACTGCCATCCACCTGCAAAAAGATGCTATCGAATTGGTGCAAGACCAGGCTCCACAGTCATCTACTCTTGGTTTTTATATCGGCTTGGGGACTTCCTATTACCATTTACAAGATTTTGCAGAAGCTCATTCCATCTTCCAGGCTGCTATGCAAGAAGTTAATCAGCAGATTTATCCTTGGAAAGAAGTGCAACTCAAGCTTTACTTGGCACTACTTGGCTGCCAGAAACATGATTATGCAATGGCCCATGACCTGCTCGACAGGAAGGGTGCCTTGATTTCTCTCTATTCTAACCCAAGAGACAAGGGCATGATTTATTACCTGATGGCAAAATTAAAGAATGAAATAAATGACAACCCATCATTAAAGGAAGAATTCGCTCATAAATTAGAAAATGACTTCAGCCACTACTACCACATCGCCAAACAATTTCTGAACCCTTATCGCGACCGTTTGCTTCTGGAAGATTTGGAGAATTTCATGAAAGCAACTAAATAAGCTCAACTACAATCATACAACCAAAAAGGAAGGATCTATTCACTGATAGTCCTTCCTTTTTCTAGTTATCGTAGGAAAAGTTTTTATTTTCTGTCGTGTGTTTGCACTAAAATCCGTGTCAGATAGAAGATAAGCGTTGCTGCTAAGTTGGCCGTATGGTTGTCTATATCATGAGGTGGAGATGTTTCAACAATATCGATACCAACAATTTTATCACTAGCCGCCAAATATTGTAAGAGTAGAACGGCTAGGTTTGGATCGATCCCAAGAGACTGAATGGCACTGACACCTGGTGCAGAGCCCACTGAAAAACAATCCATATCAATGGTCAGGTGGATAGACTGCTGACCTTGGATAAATTCATCTAAGTAAGCGCATATTTTTTCATAGCCCATTACATAGAGATTCTGCCCTGTTAAAAAGGAAATACCTGCTGATTTGGCAACAAAATCAAAGAGAAAAAGATTGGTATTATGTTCTTGAATCCCTAAGGCTAAGTAAGGAAATTCATATCCCTTTGCCTTACAGTCATCGTAAATCTGCCGAAAACCAGTACCAGAATTTGGGCCAGTCTGGTCATAAGGGCGAAGATCAAAATGTGCATCGAAGTTGATAACAGCGATAGGTCCTTCCTGTTCCAAGCCAGCCTGTAATCCCTTGTAGTGTCCATAGGCTGTTTCGTGGCCTCCACCCAGGACAATCGGAAAGAGATTTAACTCCAGCATGCGCTGAACAGCTGCAGCCAAACTGTCCTGCAATTGAGCCAGGCTACAATTGGGGCCATCTATATCCCCGACATCGTAAATCTTGACTTCTTTGCCCAAATGCCAAGGTAGTTTAGCTAATTGGGTTCGGATACTACTAGCCCCCTCTACGGCTCCAACACGTCCATGATTGATATAGACACCCTTGTCACTCTTAAAACCAATAATCCCAAAATGCTTTCCATCGAAGCGTTTCAACGTTTGGTCATTGAGATCAATAAATTCCATCACCATGCCCCATTTGGCAGTATAGAGATCATCATCAAACCCTCTTTGATAATAGGGATAGGTCATTGGATAATAGTTACTTAGCATGTTTTCTCCTGGTTATCGTCTTCATCATCAAACTCTGACAGAATAGGAGGTCTTGTTCCTTGATAAGACCTCCTATTTAGTATAGCTATCTAACTACTTCCTGTCAAATTCTGTTCAGGCAGGCTTATTCATACTGGATTGTCAGGGCAACAGCCTCTTCCACTGCAGCCAAGAATTCCGGACTTTCAATCACAAGTGAGGCTTTATTCAGCTCATCATAGATTTCAATGTCTTTGTCATTTTCGATGAAATCCACCTGCTGTCTAAAGACTGTATAGGCTGGTTTGGTCCCCTTACCAAGTTTGGCACTATTTTCTTTCAAATCCAGAGCTTGACAAGCAGCCATGATTTCT
Organism: Streptococcus sp. 32226D021BW; assembly: GCF_053545015.1. Lineage (NCBI taxonomy): Bacteria > Bacillati > Bacillota > Bacilli > Lactobacillales > Streptococcaceae > Streptococcus > Streptococcus sp. 32226D021BW. The sequence continues at coordinate 75,545 of NZ_JBPPVC010000006.1, forward strand.
GTTGCAAGGACACGGCGTGCATTTTTCAGTATTTCTCCTGCCTTACGAGCTGCAATTGTTCCCATGCTGACAAAGTCTTCTTGGTTTTCACAAGATGGAATAGAATCCACACTGGCTGGATGAGAGAGTACCTTGTTCTCAGATACTAGGGCTGCACAGGCATATTGGGTAATCATAAAGCCTGAATTGCAACCAGGGTGTTTAACCAAGAAGGACGGCAATTTGCTGAGCTGACTATTAACCAGACGTTCAACACGGCGTTCGGAAACATTACCGATTTCTGCAATCGCGATACCCAATAAATCAAATGGCTGAGCCATGGGTTCCCCGTGGAAATTCCCGCCTGAAATAACGTGGCCATTCTTACAAATGATTGGATTGTCCGTAACAGAGTTAATTTCGATTTCTACTTTTTCTTTGACATAGGCTATCGAATCCTTGCTCGCTCCATGAATTTGCGGGATACAACGTAAGGTATATGGATCTTGCACGCGCTGAATGGTCGCCACTGTCGTATTGCCACTATCTTCAAGAAGCTGACGGATATTTCTTGCCGTTGCAAGTTGGCCACTTTGAGGACGGATAAGATGTAATTCTTCTTCAAATGGACTGGTAATACCATTATGAACTTCCAGTGACAATGCTCCAGCAATATCTGACAATTTCAAAAGCTGGATGGCATCGTAGGTCACTAGAGCACCGATAGCTGTCAAGACCGTTGTTCCGTTGATCAAGGCCAAGCCCTCTTTTGCTGCTAGGTGAATAATATCAATATCTGCTTGCTTCATCGCTTCCTTACCTGAAAGCAACTGTCCCTTGTAATAGGCCTTCCCCAAACCTAACATAGGTAAAACCATATGAGAAAGCGGAGCAAGGTCACCTGATGCACCCAAGGAGCCTTTTTCAGGAATAAATGGATGAACCCCCTTGTTCAACATCTCCAGCAATTTTTCAACGGTTTCAAGGCGAATACCTGAATACCCTTTGACCAGAGAATTGATCCGAATTAACATAATAGCACGAACCACATCCTCTGGTAAGGGATTGCCAAAACCGCTAGAATGGGTGCGAATCAAATTTTCTTGCAACTGAATAGTATCTTCCGTAGGGATACTAACATTACAGAGGGAACCAAAACCAGTGGTCACCCCATAGACAACCCGCTTTTCCCTGACAATATCATCCACAATCTGACGAGAAGCCAGCACATCCGCCTTAGCCTCTTCTGAAATCAAGCACTGCTGACCATCTCTAGCAACAGCTACAACATCTTCTAAAGTCAAACTTTTTCCATCTAATACAAGTGGTTTTGTCATAACTTTCATCCTTTCGTTTTTCAGGAGGGTTCTATTACACTTTCTTTCGTCCATGCATGAAGAAGTAAATCGCACTAGAAATCAGTAAACCAATCGCTCCATATACAAAGTTCATTGGGTTATCTCCCCAAATCATAATCAAACTAATAACTACTGCAATAGTTGGAATGACTGGTCCAAATGGCAGACGGAAAACTACCTGTGCATTCGGCTCATCCTTACGTAATTTATTGACAGCTAGAGCTGTTGGGATGTATTGGAAGAAACGAAAGACCACACTGAGGGTAGCAAGAATTTCAAAGGAGCCTGATAGTAAGAGGATTATAGCAATCACGCATGAGATAATAATGGCTACAACTGGCGCATCCTTGCTATTTTTCCGAGAAATGGCTGCTGGTAATAAACCTTCCTCGGCAATGGCAGCACCGAAACGTGGCACCATGATGGATTCACCCATGTTCAGACCAGTAATAGAGATAAGGGCACCGATTGATACTAGCCAGTAACCTGCAGGACCAATCATCTTCACAAGAGCATCTTGCACAGGAGCCTTTGTATCCATTATACCAGAACCTAGCATGGCAATGGTACCCCCAATAATAAGCATATACAAAATAGAAACAATACTAATAGAACCTAATATAGCTCGAGGAACATTTTTCTCTGGATTTCTCATCTCACCTGCAACGATAGAGAGGGTTTCAAAGCCGATAAAGCCATAGAAAATATAGATGGCGGTGCCTGAAATCGCTCCCAGCAAGGTTTGTCCTTCAGATAATTGAACAAAAGGACTAAAGTTTGACAAGCCTTTAGGAATAAAGAATATAGCACATAGGGAGAAGAGTATGATTGGAATTAACTTGGCAATGGTTGCCGTAATGGTAAAGACTTTGGAGGTTCTCAAACCAGCAATGTTCATCAAGGACAAGAGAATGACCAAGCCGATACTAAGTGGAATGTTCATTCCTTCAAAGGCTGGGAAAGTGATGATGAACATCTTAGCAAAACCTGCTGCCATCGCAGCCCAGGCGAACATGGTTACCATCCAGCCTAAGATGCCGACATTAAAACCAATAAAATCACCGAAAGCACGTTTAGAATATTGGAAGGCACCGCCGTTTTTTCCAAAGTAACCTGCTACCTCAGCAAAACAGACCGCTAACATGATGGTCAGGATAGCTGTTCCTAGCATAACAGCGATGGAAGCTGGACCAAGGTCCCTATAAATATTTTGCGGCAAGAGAAAGATACCAGACCCAATAACAGCGTTGATACCGTATAAGGTCGCTCCTGTCAGAGAGAATTTTGCACTCTCCTGCGTCGATAACTGTGTCTGTTTGTTTTCCATGATATGATCTCCTAAATCTTCTTCTAGATCATGTTTCTACTTAGGTCAGTAGACCTAAGTTTAGCAATAAGTGCCTTAGGCTTTTGGCAAGCTTGACAAGCAGTTAGATGAAGGGATCGGGGAGGCAACTCTTTGGTCTCAACTACCAGCAATTCCTTTGCTGCTAGATGACCACTTCCCCACCCTTCTATATGGAAATCCAAATTGACTAAGGCATAAATAAATTGAAAATCACCCTCACACTCTACCACCCACTTGTTCTCATCCATCACCTGTAAATCAGCTTGAATACTATCGTCAAATATAATATTAAAATCCTGTGCTTTTCCTATGCATTGGATGGATTGTTCCCCCTCAAACCGATGGATGTGATAAGGAGCCAGAGTTACTTGTTCACCACTATTCATATCCTGCAAGACAATGGTTTGGTCTAAGCTTAATAGGATTCGGTGATATGAAGGTAGCGAGGTAAAGGTAGATTGTTCCGTGTCCATACTTGCTGTGGACAATCGAAATTGAAAATTTCTTTCACCATAGGAAGACTGCGTAGGAAAGAGATAGAGTTGAGTGGTTCGTCCACCTGACCAGGATGTTTCTTGGTAATCATTTGTATTATACTGTTCAACTCTGATCATCCTTCCACCTCTCTTAGAAAAGACCTGTGATATTGCCCTGGTTGTCAATATCAATTTTTTCACTCGCAGGAACTTTTGGTAAGCCTGGCATGGTCATAATATTTCCTGTCAAGGCGACGATAAAGCCAGCACCTGCTGAAACTTTGACATTACTAATGGTCACTGTAAAGTCTGTCGGAGCTCCTAATAGATTAGGGTTATCTGAGAATGAATACTGGGTCTTGGCCATGCAGATTGGATAGAAACCAAAACCTAGTCTTTCCAGTTCTGCTATTTCTTTTTTAGCAAGTGCTGAGAGTTTAACCCCTTGACCACCATAGACTTTTGTAACAATTTTGTGTAATTTGGTTTCAATACTGTCTTCTACATCATAGACAAATTGGAAATGATTTTCTTCTTGAGCTAGTTGGACGACCTTCTCTGCAAGTTGACGCCCTCCTTGACCACCATGTGCCCAAACATCAGACAGTACTACATCAACACCACGTTTGGCACAAGCAGTAGAAACTGCCTCTAATTCCGCCTCTGTATCCAACGGGAATTTATTGATGGCAACAACCGCAGGCAAACCATAAACTTCCTGAATATTCTCCAAATGTTTTTCAAGGTTTGGTAAACCTGCAAGTACTGCTTCTACATTTTCTTGAGCCAGGTCAGACTTGGCAACTCCTCCGTGCATTTTAAGGGCACGAATAGTAGCTACGAGTACAACTGCGGATGGTCGTAAGCCGCTTAGACGACACTTGATATCAATGAATTTTTCAGCGCCTAAATCTGCCCCAAAGCCAGCTTCTGTAACCACATAATCTGCATATTTTAAGGCTAATTTGGTAGCAAGAACACTATTACATCCGTGAGCAATATTGGCAAAAGGACCACCGTGAATAAGGGCTGGGGAGTGTTCAAGGGTTTGAACAAGGTTAGGGTGAATGGCTTCTTTCAAGAGTGCTGCCATTGCCCCAGCTGCCTTAAGATCTCCAGCTGTAACCGGTTGACCTTGGAAATTATAGCCGATAATAATTTTTTCCAGTCGTGCCTTCAAATCAGCTATATTTTCAGATAAGCATAGAATTGCCATAATTTCTGAAGCAACGGTAATATCGTAGCCATCTTCCCTAGGTACTCCATTTACCTTACCATGCAGACCATCGACAATATGGCGGAGCTGACGGTCATTCATGTCGACTACTCGTTTCCAGGTAATCCGACGGCTATCAATTCCCAAGGCATTTCCATGATGAATATGATTATCAATCAAGGCTGCCAGCAGGTTATTGGCTACACCGATGGCATGAAAATCTCCAGTAAAATGCAAGTTAATATCTTCCATTGGAACAACCTGGGCATAGCCACCACCTGCTGCACCACCTTTAACCCCAAAGACAGGCCCTAAAGACGGCTCACGCAGGGCGATAATAGCCTTTTTACCAATAGCAGACAAGGCATCGACCAAACCGACGGAAGTTGTTGTTTTTCCTTCCCCTGCTGGAGTTGGTGAAATAGCCGTTACCAAAATCAATTTCCCATCTGGTTGATCTTTCAAGGCTTCTAACTGACGACTGTCAATTTTGGCCTTGTATCTACCATATAAGGATAAACTTTCTTCTGGAATACCTAAACGGTCTGCTACCTGTCCAATGGGTTCCATTTGGACGGAATTCGCAATGTCAATATCTGATAAAACCATGGCTCCCTCCTTTAAACAATCTGGAGAATGTCTTCATATACCTGGTCTGCTAGGCTAGAACCAGCTTCCAAAATAGTCTGGCCTTGTTGGCGATAGTGACTGACAAAGTCCTCATCCTTGATACCAGATAGATTGATGAGAACATTGAGCCAGGCCCCATGTAAACCAGCTTTGAGTGAGAGGGCTGCCACCCCCAAATCACTGGCTGCATTGGTATTGGACTTGCCGACTGCCTCTGCTGTTACCTGAAGTGCCTGCAACATCGTTTCCATCATGCCAAACGGAGAGAGCGTTGCTGCCTTCAAGGCTTCCTGCATAGCCTGCCTGCGCGCTTCTTTATCTTCCTCTGTTTCCTTGGGCATATCAAAAACAGCTGATACCTGATTGAAAGCTTCAGTATCCTCATCTATTGCCCGCAATAAACGCTCTTGCAAATCACCAGCCACCTCATGAATTTCTTCGATAGCAGCCTGATAATCATCATACTTTTTCTTCCCAAGAGTCAACTCGCACACCATTTTTGTCAATGAAATACCATTGACAGCCGAAAGGGCTGCTGCTGAGCCTCCACCTGGTGCTGGGGCATCTGAACCCAGTAATTGAGCAAATTCTGTAAGGGTTAAATCAACTAATGCCATCGGTCATACTCCTTATCCCAACAAATGATTTTCTAGTACCTGCTTGCTGTAATCAAACTCTTCCAATTGCAAGTAGTATTCTGCCACATCAACCAAGGCTTTTGCAGGTGCCAATCCAACGATTTCAGAACCAATAATCGACACACCATATCTCTTAGCCTCAAAACGAATGGTTTCAAAGGTACGATAAAGTGAGCATTTTTCCAAGTTCACCATATTCATTGAAACCTGGGCAATATTTCTTCCTTCCAACATGACACCGATAGCCTTACAATACTTGTAGCCACCACCTGAACCACGGATGATTTTGGCAATCTTATTGGCAATTTCTAGATTGTCTGTATCCAAATTGACATTATAGGCAACTAGAGGCATCCGAGCGCCGACTGCTGTGACACCTGCTGTTGGATGAATCTTCCTTTCACCGAAATCAGGCGCCCAGTCTTCTTCCAATAATTTTTCAGGCATGCCTTCAAACTGACCCTTGCGGACCTTAGCCAGATTTTGTCGTTCTGGTCTGCTTGCTGCTTCTTCATAGAGGAAGACTGGAATGGCCAATTCTTTATTGATACGCTCAGCGACTTTCCTAGCTAGTTGAACACATTCTTCCATGCTGATGTCTTTTACAGGGACAAATGGAAGTACATCTGTCGCTCCCATCCTTGGGTGTTCACCTGTATGCTGGGTCATATCAATCTTTTCACTAGCATATTTTACCAGTTGAAAAGCTCCTTCCTGAATACTTTCTTCATCCCCCACCAAAGTAAACACACTGCGGTTATGACTTTGGTCTGATGAATAATCCAGCAGGGTCACACCTGGAACACTCTTAGCAGTCGCTACCAAGCCATCGATGATTTCCTGGTTACGTCCCTCTGAAAAATTTGGAATACATTCTACAAGTTTTGCCATTTGAAAACCTCTTTCTTATTATGATTGTTTAGCCGATTTACTTATTTTTCAAACAATTTAGCAACAGAAGACTGAATTAAGTCCTCATCTGCCAAATAAGGAATGGTGATATGGTCTGTACCTTGACGCATTTGGTTGTACTCAATAGTCGTTTCAATCGCATGGTCATTACGAGCCCAGTTCCGACGCGCTACACCACCCATGGTATCCCAAGCAATAGCTGATTTGATAATCTCATCCACGCGCTCGCTTCCATCCAATACCAGACCAAAACCACCATTGATAGACTTACCAATACCAGTACCGCCACCATTATGGAGGGCCACAAGACTCATGCCACGCGCCGCATTGCCAGCGTAGCACTGAACAGCCATATCGCAGGTCACATTTGAACCATCCTTGATGTTGGATGTTTCACGGAATGGAGAATCAGTACCTGATACATCGTGATGGTCGCGACCTAGCATAACAGGCCCAATTTTTCCTTGACGGATGAGTTCATTAAATTTGAGCGCAATATTGACACGACCCATGCAATCTTGGTACAAAATCCGTGCCTGAGTTCCTACGACCAACTGATTTTTCTCTGCGTCGCGGATCCAGTTATAATTGTCACGATCTTGGTAACGGCGAGTTGGATCAATCACATCCATAGCAGCCTTGTCTGTAGTAATCAAGTCCTCATGCTTGCCACTCAAACAAACCCAACGGAATGGACCATAACCATAGTCAAAGAGCATAGGTCCCATGATATCTTCTACATAAGAAGGCCAGATGAAGCCATCTTTATCGTCCAGACCATTCTTAGAAATTTCTTTGATACCTGAGTCATAAACTGACTTCATAAAGGCATTGCCATAATCGAAGAAATAGGTTCCTCGGTCAGTCAGGGTCTTAATAGCTTGATAATGACGTTCCAGGGTTTTATCCACTAGGCTAACAAAGCTTTCCTTATCCTCTGCGAGTAAACGAGTACGCTCCTCAAAGCTAATTCCGACTGGACAGTAGCCTCCATCATAGACATTGTGACAAGAGGTTTGGTCAGAGAGAAGGTCAACTGGAATATTCTTTTCAACCACATATTCCAGCAAATCTACAATATTGCCATGATAGGCGATTGAGGTAGATTGGCCTTTCTCTTTCGCAGCCAAGGCCAAGGTCAGAGCTTCTTCTGGACTTTCTGCCAGCTGACTAATCCAACCTTGTGAATGGCGGGTTTCAATCCGTGACTGGTCTACCTCGGCTACAATAGCAACTGCCTTAGCAATTTCAGCAGCCTTGCCCTGAGCTCCACTCATTCCACCCAAACCAGATGAGATAAAGAGTTTTCCTGTCAAATCCCCATCATCAGCCACACCCAATTTCAAGCGACCAGCATTGAGAAGTGTATTGAAGGTACCATGAACAATTCCCTGTGGTCCAATGTACATCCAGCCACCAGCTGTCATCTGACCATAATTGGTCACTCCCATTTCCTCAGCGATTTCCCAGTCCTTCATGTTGTCGTATTCCCCAACCAAAAGACCATTGGTAATAATGACACGCGGCGCTTCTGGTTTGGACTTGAATAGACCCAATGGATGGCCTGATTCTACTACCAAGGTCTGTTCTTCTGTCATGACCTCTAGATATTTTTTAATCAAACAATACTGCATCCAGTTGGCACAAACCGAACCTGTTTCCCCATAGGTAACTAATTCATAAGGGTACAGTGCAATTTCAAAGCTGAGGTTGTTATCAATCATGACCTGCATGGCCTTGGCAGCCGTACAATTTCCCTTGTAGTCATCAATCGGCTTGCCATAAATTCTTTCTTTTGGACGCCAGCGATAGCCATAAATCCGCCCACGAGTTTTTAACTCTTCCAAAAATTCTGGAATGACTTCCTCATGGTATTTTTTTGGAATATACCGCAGGGCATTTTTCAAGGCAATCTCCGTCTGAGCTTGTGTTAAGCGAAAGCCCCGGTCTGGTGCTCGTCTGATGCCTTCCTCAAAGACTGTCTTTTCAGGCAAGACATCATCTAACTTGATGGTCATTGCTGCCGCAATATCTTTTTCTTCAAAATGTGACATAGGTCATCCTCCTTTTGAATCTAGTGCTTGTTTCCTTCCTCAGAAATAGACCCATTTCCAAGCAAGAACTTTTTATACATTCCTAGTTTACCTTTCATTCGTCTATATAAAGTCTGTTAATATGTTATTTTAACAACTTTTTATTTTTTGAGAAAAAAGATTTATTTTTGACAAAAATTTGACGGTTTTGTATTATCCTAGAACTAAGAACATCATACAAGGGAGGACGCACTATGTTCGCAGACAAAATATTGACCCATTTCAATCAGGTATTTTGCCCCAATGACCCCGGTCATCCTCTAGCTGGTAAGGAAATGGCGGTAGCCACTATCTTAGAAGACGGCTACATAGCCATCAAGGATGGAAAAATTCTCGCAACTGGGACTGGAGAGCCTCAAGCAGATTTAGTTGGCCCTGAAACGATTCTTCTTTCATGTCAAGGAAAGGTGGCCACCCCTGGACTGATCGATTGCCATACCCATCTGGTCTATGGTGGAAGCCGAGAGCATGAATTTGCTCAAAAACTAGCTGGCGTTTCTTATCTGGATATTCTGGCAAATGGTGGAGGTATTTTATCCACAGTCCGAGCGACCAGAAAGGCTGATTTTGATACCCTCTATCAAAAATCCTATAAACTACTGGACTATATGCTGGACCACGGTGTGACTACCGTAGAGGCTAAAAGTGGCTACGGACTGGACTGGGAAACAGAGAAAAGACAGCTAGAAGTTGTGCAAAAACTTCATGAGGACCACCCCATTGATTTAGTTTCTACCTTTATGGCAGCCCATGCCATCCCTGAAGAATATAAGGGAAATAATCAAGCCTACTTGGACCTCATCATAGAAAGCATGTTGCCACAAGTTAAAGAAGAAAACTTGGCAGAATTCTGTGATATCTTCTGCGAGCAAGGAGTCTTCACGGCAGAGGAAGCTCGTAGCCTGCTCACAAAAGCCAAGGACATGGGCTTTAAACTCCGTATCCATGCTGATGAGATAAAAAGTATTGGTGGGGTTGACCTGGCTGCCGAACTGGGAACAGTCAGTGCCGAGCATCTGATGGTGATTACTGACCAAGGCATTGATAAACTTAGTCAAGCCAAGGTTATTGGCAACCTCCTTCCTGCTACCACCTTTAGCCTGATGGAGGATACCTATGCACCCGCTCGGAAAATGCTGGATAAGGGCATGGCGATTACCCTTTCAACCGATAGTAATCCTGGCAGTTGCCCAACTGCCAACCTCCAATTTGTCATGCAGCTAGGTAGCTTCATGATGCGTTTAACACCGGTTGAAATCTTGAATGCTGTGACCATCAACGCTGCCTATTCCGTAGATAGACAAGCCCATATTGGTAGTTTCCACCCTGGAAAAGATGCAGACATTACTATTTTTGATGCACCCAATATCGACTTCCTCTTCTACTTCTTCGCAACCAATTTAACAGACCAAGTCTATAAAAAAGGCCTCTGTGTCAGAGGTTAATAAGCAACAAAAAGGGAAGCCTCCTCGACTGGAAGCTTCCTTTTTAAATTTTCTTACCCAATCTGACTGCCGTTTGGCACAGATGGATCGACTGTTAAGAGTGTTAAATTGCCGTCGTGTTCGGCTGATAGGATCATACCCTGGCTGAGCAAGCCCATCATCTTACGTGGCTTGAGGTTGGCAACGATTTGGACTTTCTTACCAACTAACTCCTGCTCATTCGGATAGTACTTGGCGATACCAGACAGGATTTGGCGGTCTTGTCCGTCACCCGCATCCAGGCGGAACTTGAGCAACTTGTCAGAGCCCTCCACCTTGGCTACTTCTTTGACTTCGGCCACGCGGATTTCCACCTTGTCAAAGTCCTCGAACTTGATCGCGGCTTTCTCGTTTTTGAGTTCCACGTCAGCTGGGTTCCACTCTTTTTCTTCCTCTTGGGAAATAGCAGAGCTACCACCCATTTGGGCTTGGATATAGGCGATTTCTTCTTCCATATCCAGACGTGGGAAAATAGGCGTGCCTTTTGCGACCACCGTCAAATCTGCTGGAAGACCTGCAAAGTCAAGATTTTCAAGGTCAAATGCTGTTCCCAAACCAAGTTGTTCCATAATGGCATTAGACGTCGTCATCATAAATGGTTGAATCAAATGTGCCACCACACGAAGACCTGCTGTCAAGTGAGCCATGACTGCTGCCAACTTGTCACGGTCAGCTTCTTCTTTTGCCAAGACCCACGGTGCTGTTTCATCGATGTACTTGTTGGTACGGGAGATGATATTCCAGACCGCTTCCAAGGCGCGTGGGTAGTCAACAGCTTCCATATACTTGTGGTAGCTTGCTAAGTTTTCAGCCACTACTGCCGCCAAGTCCGCATCAAAATCAGTCACGTTAGCAACAAAAGTCGGTACCTGACCACCGAAATACTTGTTAATCATGGCAACGGTACGGTTGAGCAGGTTTCCAAGGTCATTGGCCAGTTCGTAGTTAATACGACCAACGTAATCTTCTGGTGTAAAGGTGCCGTCAGAACCAACTGGCAGACTACGCATGAGGTAATAGCGGAGCGGATCCAAACCGAAACGCTCGACCAGCATTTCTGGATAGACCACATTGCCCTTAGACTTAGACATCTTGCCATCTTTCATGACAAACCAGCCATGAGCGACCAAGCGGTCTGGCAACTTCATATCCAACATCATGAGCATGATTGGCCAGTAAATGGAGTGGAAGCGAAGAATGTCCTTGCCAACCATGTGGTAAACTGTTCCATTCCAGAAGGTGTCATAGTTGGCTTTTTCTTCCTGACCATAGCCCAAGGCAGTCGCATAGTTGAGCAGGGCATCAATCCAAACATAGACAACGTGCTTTGGATTGGACGGTACAGGTACACCCCAGGTAAATGAAGTACGCGATACGGCCAAATCTTCCAATCCTGGCTCGATGAAGTTTTTCATGATTTCATTGAGGCGACCTTCTGGCTGGATAAAGTCTGGGTGGGCATTGAAAAACTCAACCAATTTGTCCTGATACTTGCTGAGGCGAAGGAAGTAGGATTCTTCTGAAACCCAGGCTACTTCGTGGCCGCTCGGAGCGATACCGCCTGTTACCTTGCCCTTTTCATCTCGGAAGACCTCTTCTAATTGGCTCTCGGTGAAAAATTCCTCGTCCGATACGGAGTACCAACCTGAATACTCTCCCAAGTAAATATCGTCCTGCGCCAGCAATTTTTCAAAAACAGCCGCCACCACTTCTTCGTGGTAATCATCAGTCGTGCGGATAAATTTGTCGTAAGAGATGTCCAGCAAGTTCCAGAGCTCCTTGACACCAATCGCCATACCGTCAACGTAGGCTTGCGGAGTCAAACTAGCTTCTTTAGCTTTCTCTTCAATCTTCTGCCCGTGCTCATCAAGCCCTGTCAGATAGAAGACCTCGTGGCCCATGAGACGCTTGTAGCGAGCCAAGACATCGCAGGCAATAGTTGTGTAGGCCGACCCGATGTGAAGTTTACCAGAAGGATAATAAATCGGCGTGGTGATATAAAATGGTGTTTTTGTCATGTTTTTTCCTTTCAACTCAGGGCAAATGAAACCCTGTTCTTGATAACACCCCATTTTATCATATTTTTGTGCAAAAACAAAGTGACTTCCAATCCACATTCCAGCTCTGTGCCGATTGATCAGCCAAAAATCATATTCGGTAGAAGCTAGTCAGTTCACCGACACATCCGATTTAATCCCTAGGCTGTTTGTTCAATATAAACTCCACTTTTTCTAATTCAATGTCGTTTAGAAGCAGTCGGATATGATGTTTTCCAGAATAATGCCGACGCGTTGTTAAATCTTTCCATTGGTAATTTTTGTGGCCAGAGATAGTAATGTCCTTTACAAAATCAGTATCCTTCAGATAAAAAATCTTTTCACCAATCCGACCATTAGCTTTTTGAAATCCAAAAGCCAAACCTAATCGAAATTTACTTGGTCCAGGAGACGTAACCCTTACAGCATAGGAAATTTGACTGGTATCGCCATCATATACCTCAAGAGAATCTATAGCTAGCTGAGCCTGCTTTATCTCAAAATCCTGAGAATACCCCATAAAGTCCAGCGCAGCAGGATAGCCTGTTTTAATCAATGTTCTCAAGGCTGTCTTGATGATCCAATCTGTATTGGGATCTTGATTTTTCCAAGTTTTTAAATGAGCAATCACTTCATCTGGATAAAACTTAGTCATGTCATTAAGATTATTGGCCACACTTTTTCTAACATAAAGAGAGGGATCGGCTTTTAAGGTATCTAATACCTCAAAAATCTCTGTCCTATGTGTCACCAAGTCGGGGACTGCCTTTCCCCAAGGCAAACGAAGACGTGTTCCCTCACTGGCTAATCGACGATGATGTTCATTATCTGAGAAGCTCAGCTCTTTTAAAAAAGCAAAGCTAGCATCAAAGTTGTGGTTCAAAAAATAACGAATAGCAAATTCAGATGTAGAGCCAGTGGTTAACACCGCCATTCCTTTAAAGGAATGAGCCAAGTCCTCCAAGCCAAATTTCCAAATGATGTCATTAAAGAATATATAGTCAAATCCTTGGCAAGTCGCATTCAGTTTTATCAGCAAGTCGACCACATCTGCGTATGGAAGCGCAAGCGTCTGATAAGTGCCATCTGCCATACGTTTAAACCGGTCCATCAATGCCAAATCCTCCCAGTCATCCTGTAAAACAGCCTGATAAAAAGACTCTGAATCAAAATTAGAATGATGCATTTGAATAGCTTTTGCGAACTCTTCTAAAAATGTCTTGTTGTACTTTAATCGTAATTCCTCTGCCATCCTAATCCTCCTTTAAAAGTTATCTTGATTGAACGTTTCCCAAAAAATATTCCCATTTAACTTTACTAGTAAAAGTCAATTTGTGATTCCTATCAAAACAGTTGACGATGTCTCATTATAGCACAAAGAACGCATAAAAAAAATTTTAATGTCCTATAAGCTTTATAAATAATCATTCCCTCCACAATCCTTCTAAGTTATGTTATACTAGAAGAAGTTATGAAAAAGAATGGGGTTATCTATGTTTACACCTAAAAATCTCTTGATACATTTGTTTTTTGTTATTATTTGCGTCGGAATGCTTCTGAACGACGTTCAAAATACAGAACTAATCTGGAATATGTTTTGGGCCTTGATTGCCTTAGACTTTGCTATCCTAGTTCGCCAGAACAATCACCTTGCAAGTAAACTGCTTATCACTCCTTTCTGGCTCTTCTTCTATCCAAATACCTTCTATGTGTTAACTGAGTTAGTCAATATTCAATTTTCCAGCACTGCCCTTTGGGAACGTAGTAGTTTACTCTTATTCATGCTTTATATCCCAAGTATCTTATTTGGTATCATGGCTGGTGTTGAGAGCTTAGAAGCTATTTTCAAGGGATACAATATTAAATTTTACGGACTACGTCTCTTAATTATCGGCAGTCTGTCTCTATTTGCGAGTTATGCTATTTATATTGGTCGCTATGCCAACATTCGCTCCTGGGATATTTTTATCCGCCCTGTGACAGTTTTTTCTAGCATGATTTCAGCAATTACCTGGGATACCTTCCCCTTTATCTTTGGCTTTACACTCCTGCAAATCATGGTTTTGGTCTTTGCAGTTGATGAATAAATGAGTTGAAAGAAACAGGTCAACTGTTTCTTTTTTGTATCCAATCGCTTAAGCCAATCTTAAACAAGTCCTAACAATGTGATGACAAGTCCCCTTTTTCTTCCTGAATGTGATATACTAGCATTTATATTCTACAGAAAGAGGTTTACTATGTTTACTAAGAAAAATGTTTTTATCCATATTTTTTTCCTCATCATCGCAGCTGGTCTTAGGCGTTACGGTGTCACTGCACCTGACTTGACTTGGAATATGTTTTTGGCTTTGGTGGCACTTGATTTTGCTATCCTCACCAACCACACAAAATCTAATATCCTCAAAATCATTGCTGGCCTCCTCTGGCTCTTTTTCTACCCCAACACCTTTTACATGGTGACGGACATCGTCCACATGCACTTTGCCAACACAGTCCTCTGGCAACGGGACAGCATGATCCTTTTCATGCTCTATGTCCCAAGTATTTTCTATGGGGTAATGACTGGCGTGGAAAGCCTTCGGCTGATTTTCTCTGCCTTTTCTATCAAATCCTACTGGTTCAGGCTGTTTCTGATTGGTGGATTTTCCCTTCTATCCAGCTTTGCCATTCACATCGGACGCTATGCACGGCTCAATTCATGGGACATCTTTACCAGACCAAGCCTGGTTGTCAGTGAAATGATTGAAGTCGTTTCCTGGGCTGCCCTGCCCTTCATCCTGGGCTTTACCTTTATACAAATTATGGTCCTAATTTTCTCAATCGATGAATAACAAAACCGGCAACAGCCTTGTACTGTAACCGGTTTTTTTTATCCAAAATGGAGTTGTTGGAATAGATCTTCCAAGTCAGCAATGATCTCCTGATGAAAATCTAAATAATAGGTTTTCTGGTCAGAATTAGGAAGTTTTTCAATATCTGCTAAAATGTCCTGATAGCGTCGTAGAAGGTTCTTACCAGCCACTTTATCTATCTCATCCATTTCAACGATACCTGCTGCTATGTCATCTAAGCTGTCATATTTTGCGATTATTCCCTCGGTCCACTGGCGCTTGTCCTTGTTGAGGATGACAATCTTTTCTGTCAGCCATTCTTCATACCTTTTCTCTTCTGTCAAAGACTGGCTATTAGCGGCGGTCTTAGTCACTCGGTCGGATTTACTGGAACGAAGGTAATTCCGATAAAACCAAACGGCAAAAAGAATGGCTAGAATGATATTGACGGGGAAGACAAAGCTAAAGGTGAACAGCACGGTCAGCCACAAGATCAACTTGACATTTCTTGCCACTTTCTCTGCATGTCTGTTCTTCTCCTCCCACTCGTCCAATATAGCCTGGGCTTGTGCAGTATAGGTTTCAACCAATTTTGCCAGTCGCACCTTTTTCTCTGGGTCATCTTCTAGCTCCATTGCCAGATAGGCTTGGTTGGCCCTAGCCTTGGCTGCTTCATAGGTCTGAACTGTCCCCAAATAGGCCGCATTGCTATTCATCTGATTCAGCAAGCGGTCCGTCTGCCCTTTGATAAAAGACCGATCTCTTGATGTTAATTTACGGTAAGGCATAGCAACCCCTTCCTGTATATCTGAAATATACTACCATTTTACGATAGGTTACATTCTTTTGCAATGCTTCAATATCATTATTTCCTTCTGCCAAACAATAGGCTTAAAATGACAAAACCACCTGCCAATGCGACAATGATTACAGGTGAGGCCCAAAGCAAGATTAAAAACCAAATCAAGAGTTTCATAAAGAGTTCTTCCATTTGTCTTTTCTCCTACTTCCTACGTCTGAGACCAATCGTTATAGCGATAATGCCTACCAGATAACAAATGGCAAATGTAAAAAATAGAAATGCACCCATATATTTCTCCTTCTCTTGTGAGAAGGATTGCTTGGTTGCTTATCCCCTCACGATTTCTAATAATTTTTCATAGGAATCCACCACATCGTACATGTGGTCGTCCGCAATCAAACCTTTTTCCTTCAAGGCTTTGAAGTGGGCCTTGGCACACTCAATTTTTGCTAGCTCTGCCCCTTTCAGTTGCAAACTAGACATGGAACCCTTGGTTTCGGCTACAAAGTAAACATGCTTAACCGAACCTTCTCGAAAGGCAATTGCCCAGTCAGGGTTGTAAGCACCCAGAGGGGTAGAAATCTTAAAATTGCTAGGTAATTTGGTGTAGACCATGACATCTTCAAATTGATCCAACTCTTCTTTGAACTTCCGCTCCGTATCTGAATCGACCTTCACATAATTATACACGCCTTTTTGCGATTCCAGTATCCGTTTGTCCGACAATTTTCCGCTTTCTGGGTTATCCGTAAAAACAGAAGTGTCAAAGGTTTCTTCTAAGATATTGTAACGAATGTGCTCAATGACCTGACTGGCCTTTTGCTCATTGATCAGACGGCTTGTTCGTTGGATAAATGCCTCAGGGTTATAGGCGAACATATCAAACTTGCTAGGTGAGATTTGTTTCAGAATAGTTGCAACTGTTTTTCGTTTCAGCTCCGTACGACTGGCGATTTCACCCAACAAATCATAGCGGAGTTGAATAGAAGACTTGTCCAATTCAGCCTGACGCTTGCCGTCTTTATTGACCTTGAAATCCAAACCTTGCTCAGCCTTCATTTCCCTAGCCTCAGCCTCTGTAATCATATAGCTTGGCTTTATAACAAACAAAGTCTCATTCAAAGCCTTAACAGATTTTTCAATCAACTCCTCATCGTCAAACTCAACATAGTAGGTAGACTTGTGATGAATGCTTTCCCACAGACGTTTAAACTCTTGACGGTTGTAGTTGTCAGGATTGATTTCTCTAGCAAAAACAATTTCCGAATCATTTTCACGCTCAATCTGGTAACGATTGGCATCATAAATAGACTCCAAGATATCTTTTACAGCCACTTCGTAGCCAGCCAGATTTTCAGATAATGTAAACTGATTGGTATCCTTTTGTTCAAAGTAAGCGGTGGTCAGATTTCCCTTGCTGTCAATATAATCTTGCTTAATCAACTGGTATTCAATCTCTTTAGCCACTTCCTTGGTGACAGTCAGTTTTTGACCAGTTTCATTTTCCAAGACCTTATCGACAAAGAGGTCCACTTCCACCTTACTTGGTCGATCAGCCAAGATCTCCTTGAGTTCTCTTTGCAAATTCTTTGCAAAATCTTCATAGCTTTCATTGGCAATGACGGTCAATTTGTTAATATTATGAACATCAGCTCCTAAGAGTTCCTCATCCTGACGGACACCTTTTTGGTCAACAGCAAGACGCATCCCACGACCAATCTTTTGCCGTTTTTCTGTCTCCGTACCCGTATTTTTCAGAGTACAAATCTGGAAGACATTAGGATTGTCCCAGCCTTCTTTAAGGGCTGAGTGGGAGAAGATAAAGCGTACTGGCTCATCAAAGGACAGCAGACGCTCCTTGTCCTTCATAATCAAATCAAAGGCATCCTTGTCGTTGGACTGGTTGTTTTTCTTCTCAGTTGCCGATTTGTAGTCCACAAACTTGACCTTGTCCGATTTTTTCACCTTATCAACGGAGAAATAACCTGCGTGAACGGGATTGCCTTCTTGGTGCTTGTTGAGATAATGCCAAAAATTGCTGCCATGAAGGTTGGGATCTGCCAACAAGGCCTTGACCTGGGCTTCATACTCTTCTTCAAACATCTGGGCATAGGTGCCATTGTAGGCATCATTTTGCTCGTCGTAGCACTTGTACTTAGCTACCTCATCAATGAAGAAAAGGGATAGCACCTTGATACCTCGTTTGTAAAGGCCTTCTTCTTTTTGCAGGTGACTGGCAATGGTTTCCCTTATCTGAATACGACGAATATCATCTTCGTTGGTTTCCCCAATCACTTCGCCCACATGGAGTTTGCGATTGGCACCGATTTGAATGGAATTTTCGCCCTCACGCGCATCAAAATGACTCAAGGTCCAACCATCCTGATAGGCTGGTAGGTTACCAGACTCTTCATAGAGGGCAAAATTTTGCTCAACCAGCTTAGTTACCCGTTTGACATTACCTGACTTGGTCCGCATTTCAAACTCAATCCGAGCCTTAGGCCCTGATTTTTGCGGAACCAGTTCTTGCAGATAAAGGTAGCCTTGTGTACCTGTGGTAGAAGTCTGCTCCACGGTCTTAACGGCAATCTTCTTGACCAGCTTTTTATTATAGGCGTCCAAGGCATCCAGACGATAAATCATATCGTGCTTGTCCTTATGGGTGGCTGAATAGCGGAGGGTAAATAGAGGCTTGAAGTCCTCCAAGCGTTCTTTAGTCTTTTTCCCCTCAACCGACTGAGGCTCATCAATAATCAAAATGGGATTGGTCGCTGCGATAACATCGATGGGCTTTCTCCAGCGGAAACTTTCCTGCTCGGTGTGAATCCTACGGGCATCTGCTCCAGTGGCATTAAAGGCCTGGGAGTTGATGATCATGACCTGAATGTCCGAGGAGTTGGCGAACTTGTCCAGCTCTCCCAAACGGCTAGAGTCATAGACAAAGTAGCGTGGCTTCTTGCCATACTCCATCTGGAAATGGTCTGCCATGATTTCAAAGGACTTGAGCACCCCCTCCCGAATGGCGATACTCGGCACCACAATGATAAACTTGAGCCAGCCATACTGCTTGTTGAGCTCCATCAGGGTGCGGATATAGGTATAGGTCTTCCCTGTCCCTGTCTCCATCTCAATGGTCAAATTATAAGACGGACGACCATCGACTTTTTGGATAGACAAGTTTTCTGAAGGTTTAAGTCCATAGCGGAGCTGCTGACTTCGTACCTGCTGGCTGATAGTATCCTGTGAAAGCTGGATGGGAGCATTGCGGAAACCGATAAAATTCATATCCAGTTCCGCATCCATTCCCTGACCCTTGTCCATGTGGTAGTCAAAACCGCTGTGTTTTCCCTGACCAGAAAAAACATCCACAACAGAGGCCACCGCATCTAACTGAAATTGCTGCTGTTTAAATTGAAGTTTCATAATTAAGATACAAAGAGCGTCAAAGGGATACAGACAAAATAGGCATTTTTGTCCAAGTCCCTAGCCCGTGTTCAGTTAAACCTGAACATTCCTTTCAATGTTTTATTCAACTAAATTGTTACTCTTGGCAACTTTTTCTTTAATATAACTGGCAATATTGTCTGCATCAGGATAAATGAATTTCTGATTTATACCAACATTGTCTAGCTGTTCTAATATTATAGCCTTACGTCTTCCTTCAATTCTTATTGTAATTGAAGGTAATAGTTTTTGATAAGAGTCATGTAAAAAATATTGTTGAACAACAAACAATCCTTGTTGATTAACCATACGATCGAATTTTACTGATGGTTTGTGAAGAAAGTAGGGAAGAATATGGTTATCTACTTGTGAAAGATTTTCTAAAAAAGATTGACATAACTCACTATTCGACAATTTTTGAGAAGAAATATCTATTTTTTTCAATTCCTGAATCATTAACTCCTTTACAGAAGTGAAAGAACAATTTATTGTAGAATTAACTTTTTTCTTCTCTATTTTCTTTACACCTTCTATCAAGTCTTGTTTGTCAAAACAATTTGTTCCAAAACCCAATAAATCAAATGATTGTCTCGAAATATCATCCTTAATCAGCGAGTGTTGAGTAGGAATTGTTGAAAATAAGACTTTGTCAAAACAGTATACAAAACCATCATCTTCATTTTGACAAGCAAAATACAAGGCAACTAAAGGATTTTCGCTAATATCTAATAATTCTGTAGGCAAACCATGGTGTTGGCAATAAGCAATAAAATTTTCTACCTCATATTTTGTCAGACTGTATCCAATTTCACTGAAAAATTGCTGCCTCATTTTCAGCAAATCACAATAATTCCTAGGAAAGGTAGTATTTTCTTCTCCGTACTGTAAGCTATTTTCACTCATCCACCTAAAACCACTAGCAGTGTTTTTAGTTTGTTTAAAGTCCCTTTCTTCTCCACGAAAATAAAAAGAGTTATTTAGTTTGGATTGCTGATCCAAAAAATCAATAAATTCTTGTAAAGAGCTAACCGAAATTTCTCGATTCATCCCCTACACCACCTTCACTTTGGTATTTGGTGCTACTTCTTTGAAGATTTGGCCTAGGTTGATTTTGGCTGCGGAGTTGGCGAAGGATTCATCCTTGAAGACAGCACGGAGTGGTTCTTCTTTGGCGATTTGGCGGAGGGTACTTTCCGAAATCTCATCTGCAAAGCAGGCTATCAAGGTACCGTCTGCCACATTGTAAATGTCTGTGCCGTCAATTTGAGTTTTCGTGATTGGAAGAGATAATTCCATCCCCAAAGTCAGCATAATCTGGAAGAGGAGGTCAAGGTCTGTCCGACCGTCTTTGATATTGGAAACACTGTCAAATAGGCTTTCTTGGCTAAAGCTGTCTGGTGTTTGGCTGACATCCTTGAAGTTTGAACTGTCTAGCTTATAAGCCCTAAAGCCAAAGTCTTGCTTGCCGACGGTTTCAGGATGTTCTTCCTGAATCTTTTTGGCTGCCCGACGAATCCGCTCACGAGAAATCTGGTCAATTGTTTCATAGCCTGCTTCCTTGGCAGCTGACTTGTCTGCCACCTGCTCGTCCAAGGTACAGAGAATGTACTTGCGGTTACCACCGTCTTCTGCATTCAGCTGCATAACCGCATCAGCCGTGGTGGCGGAACCAGCGAAGAAGTCGAGGATATACATATCTTTAGGATGCTCAGTTCCACAATAATATAGACTTACAATATACTCAATAAGAGACTTTGGCTTGGGGTAGGAAAAATAATCTCCACTCAACAGATTATTCGTGTAAGACGTTGCTACTTCAGAGGTTCCTACTTTCTTTCCAAATCGACTTACAGTTTGAGACTTGTTTGTATTATTGGTTAAAATAATTTGTCTTGGCGACTCAAGTGCTTTTTTACCTTCAGCATAAATTGCTCGAATTGCAAATTTATCTGTCTTCACCCAAAATGTTGTTCCTTTACTTATCTCTTTCTGAATTGTATCATTAGACCAACGAGAACGAAATTGTAACCGAAAATTATTTAGGTTCTTGGAATTCTTTACAGTCACAGGGGTTAACAAAGAATATTTTTCATCTGTGGATTGAAAATATTCTCCATCAGGTATATTAAACTGTACACTTCCTTCTGGAAACTCCAATACATTTAGGTTATTAGAGGCATTATACAAAGGAGCATCCTCAAACTCCTCTTTCTCAAATTCAACAAGGACCTCTCTCAGTCTCCCTTCATCTATTGAATTTTTCATATACGCTAGTAAATAGTCTGCATTATTATAGGAATTTATCTTTTGTCTTCCGAAATGCTGAGTCTTTTCCCATACAAAATTCCCAACAAAATTCCCCTCCCCAAATATCTCATCACAGATAGCTTTGAGGTTGGCTTGTTCGTTATCGTCAATGGAGATAAAAATAACGCCACTGTCTTTGAGGAGGTTGCGGGCGAGGACTAGGCGGGGGTACATCATATTGAGCCAGTCAGAGTGATAGCGGGCGGAGGATTTTTCATTCTTGGTCAAGCCCACCCGTTGCAAACCGTCCTCATCTCGCAGATCCATTTCATCTGCCAGTTCTTCCTCGCTCATCTGGAATTTATCTGAATATACAAAGTCCTTGCCTGTATTGTATGGCGGATCGATGTAAATCATATCAATCTTGCCCAGATAAGACTCCTGCAAGACCTTGAGGACTTCAAGGTTGTCCCCTTTTATAAAGACATTTTCAGACTTATCAAAGTCAACACTTTCCTCAAGATCTGGGCGGAGAGTCTGGGTGGTCGGTTTACCTGCCTCGGCAATCGCTCCGCGTTTGCCGACCCAGGTAAACTCATAGGACTCCCGCCCCTCTACAATCTCTCTTGAAAGGAATTGGCGTAGCTTATCAAAGTCAATGGCTGGACGCAACCTGCCATTTTCATCGCTACTTTCTGTCAGAACCTCAGGAAAAAGCTGACCAATTTTTGCAATGTTGTCTGATAAAATATCTTTTGACGTTAGGTCTAGCTTTTCAACTTGAGTGTATTCTCCAAGCTTTTGCTGTGCTGTGCTGTGCTGTGCTGTGCTGTGCTGTGCTGTGCTGTGCTGTGCTGTGCTCATGGTAATCTCCTTTTCTTAGGCTGTCAAGCCTTTTTTGATGATGTAGATAAAAAATTGTCAAACGATTTTAGTTTGTGATATAATAGTTTCGAAAAAAGGATTGAGCGCCAACTCAATCCCAGTAGAACCGCTTTAAAGACGGTGGCTCATTTTTAACTATTCAGAAATAGCCGTTACTAGCCAAAGTATTGACGGCTATTTCTTTTGGTCATCATCTTTGAAGATTTTATAGCACAACCCTATCAAGGCGATGGTAAAACCACCAAAACTCAATAAAGTTTGTACCACTTCAAACGCTGTCAAAAGATTGTTACCCCCTTTCCGTCAGATTTTGATGAGTTGCTCATAGGCATCACCGTCCTCTCACTTAGAAAGTAACCACCGTCTTTCTCCTACATCCATTCATGGATACAGGAGCACTTTTCTACTGTTCTATTATACCATGTTTTTTTACAGAATTCACCTGGATTTTAATGCTTACTAAAATTTCATGTAGCATTTGTCAAACGATTTTAGTTTGTGGTATAATGGTTTTGAAAAAGGGATTGAGCGTCAACTCAATCCCAGTAGAACCGCTTAAGACGGTGGTTCGTGTTATGCTAATTTAGAAATAGCCGTCACTCCCCAAAGTTTTGACGGCTATTTCTTTTGGTCATCATCTTTGAAGATTTTATAGCACAACCCTATCAAGGCGATGGTGAAACCACCAAAACTAAATAAAGTTTGTACCACTTCAATTGCTGATAACCCCGCGTCCGACGTTCAATTTTTGAAACGATATTTTTCAAAAATTGAACTAGTGCGAACCTTAGACAAATCGCTTAGGATTTGTCGTTACTTGATGAGCAAGTTTACTTGCCATCAAGTTTAGGTTAGCCTCTCACTTAGAAAGTAACCACCGTCTTTCTCCTACAGCCATTCATGGATACAGGAGTACTTTTCTACTGTTCT
The DNA here is from genome assembly GCF_053545015.1 of Streptococcus sp. 32226D021BW. Lineage (NCBI taxonomy): Bacteria > Bacillati > Bacillota > Bacilli > Lactobacillales > Streptococcaceae > Streptococcus > Streptococcus sp. 32226D021BW. The sequence goes on from NZ_JBPPVC010000006.1 coordinate 98,854, forward strand.
ATTATACCATATCGTCCACAGAATTTACTGTGGATTTTTTGAACCTATATTCACTTGTGAAGTGCTTTCATATAAGTAATAGTTTTTAGCTAATCCAGGCAGTTTTTTGAAGAAATACTGGCTGTATTTTGAAAAAAACGAACGATGAGTAGCTTAAAAACTAGCCTTAGATGAAGGTGCTGAACTGTGAATGCTGGTTCTCAACTGTTGGATTTCTTCTTCTAGGGCCTTGTAGGCCTTTCGAAGTTCCATTTGTTTGCGCATGGCTTTTTCGGCAAACATCTTTTTTTTGAGCTGGGCTGCTTGCTTTTCCATTGCTACTAAGCGTTCCGTCTGCTCAATCTGGTCTTTGATAGAAGCTCCGCCCCCGACCAGTTCTTCTTCCCCCGCTTGTTTGACCAAGTTTTCATAAAACTGGTCCAAGTCCCTTTCTTGGTAGGTCAATGCCAGAGGTTTGTCTGTTTGAAAGTGACGAACAATCTTAAAATTCCGTCCCTCTCTCGATTGCGCCAGCTTTTCCTTATAATGAATCAAATACTGGCTAGTCCCATCTGGAAATACCAGATGAAAGAGGGTGTAAAATCCCAGATAAGTGTCCAGCTCTGCTAGTAAGTGCGTGTCTAGTTGCTGACTCAAGAGGTCAATCCGAAGGACGATGATTTGCTGAATGGTCTTGCCCGCTGGAATGGGGAGGGTCTTGGCATCTAGTTGGTGGGTAGCGGTAATCTGGCCGATTTGTTGCCTGAGGAGCTGCTTATCAGCTGTAGACAGGCCAAAATTATCTAGAAAGTCCTTGTTGCCTTTTTGATAAGGCTTGTAGAGGACTTTGGGTCTTGGAATTAGAGTAGATGGTAAAAATGGCATCTTAGTCTTCTCCTTTCAAAACGGCAAAGAAGGCCATTAGTTCAAAATCATCACTTCCGTCCACCCCGCTATCCATAAAGTCAATGGTATCTGACGTGAAGAGGGACTCATTGAAGGTCTCCTCATCACTCTCCACGAGATTTTCAAGACTTCTTTGCAAGAGGTCGGAGTAATGCTCCATTTTGGCACCATCATCAGTGGCACGATTGTAGGTTGCCACCAAATCTTTCTCAGGCTGATTTTTGCCCTTGGTAATCATGCGTAGGTGCTCCAGCAATGCCTTGGTATCCGCAATGGAGTAGACCGTCTCTCCCTGGTCACTGATATAGACCAGATAGTAAGGATGAAGACGATTTTTTTTACTGAGATGGGTCTGGTTGGCAATATTCTTCAAGAGGAAGATGGCTCCAGCTGGTTGACCTTGCCCTGCTTGAACCACTGCTTGAAGACCTTTAGGCATAGCTTCTAACTCTGGGTGTTTGGCTAAATAGCTGAGCAGGTCCATACGGTAGTCTTCCAAACCTAGATCCATAATGGAAATCCCCTCATTCATATCTTCCAAATCAACGACCTCTGTCTGGAGGCGTTCAAGCTGTTTCTTCCGATAATTGTTCTCCTCGATTTCCTCATTGGTCAAGACATTGTCATCAGCCGTTGAAGTCAGCACAGAGATTTTCATTCTGGATTCCACACGCGCCTTGAGATCGATATAAGCATCCAAAGCAATGTTGGGCCAAAAATTGACCAGCTGGATGTATTTGTTCTGACTACCGATACGATCTACCCGACCAAAGCGCTGGACAATACGGACAGGGTTCCAGTGAATGTCATAGTTAATCATGGTATCTGCGTCTTGCAGGTTTTGACCTTCTGAGATAACATCTGTCGCAATCAAGACATCAATTTCCCGATGATCATCAGGATACAGCAAGTCCTTCTGCTTGGATCTCGGTGAAAAATAGGTCAGAAGGGTGTTCAAGTCCTTATTTTTGAGTGGCAAAGTAGTCGAAAAACCTTTTGTCCCTGAAATCTGGGCTGTATGAAGCCCATACTTATCCAAGAGATAGTGGCTAATATTTTTATAAAGATAGTCTGTAGTCGTCGCAAAGGCTGAGAAGATAATCACTTTCTTGTTATCTGGATTGATTGGCTGTGCCAATTTGTCATCAATCAAGTTAAACAAGGTCTGTAATTTCTGATCTTCCTGTGGGGTGATTAAATTGACCAGGTCTTCTAATTCTCTCAAAACTATTTGGTCAGCCTGTAAATCCCTCTTCCAAGATAGGTAGTCCATATCTGCCAGCTTGATAGGGAATTTCTTTCCAACAAAGAAATCCGTGTTGCTATCTTCGACATCAAAATCATCTTCAGCCAACTCTTGCAACTGAACATTCCCTTCACCACCTGCAACTTCAAACTCTTCTATGCTCAGAATTGTTTTGTCTACATAAGCCTTGACCACGTCAATCAAGGTATAGCGAAAGGCCTCAATAGAACTTTCCAAGCGTTTCAAGAGGTTGATCATCATCAGTTTCTTAATTCCCGTTTCCCGTCCAAGCTGGGTCAAACCTTGCCCTTCCGCTTTTTCATAGCGGGAACGTTTTGAGGGATGAATGAAAAGACTTGGCTGATAAATGGTCAGTTGTAGCTGATCCAATAGAGAATAAATCCGTTCGTAAGTAATGTCTGTTCGATTGACCGTCAAGTCTGGATAGAAGTTTTTAGGGGCCAGTCGTTCTGGAAAATCACCAATCGCATTTCTATCATAAAATTGTCGGATATGCTTACGGCTTCGTGCAATGGTCACGCTATCAAGAACTTTGAAGAAATCAAAATCAAGTCTATCTAGTAAAGCTGCTGTCGTCCGTGATTCTGCTGGTAGCTCTGCCCATTGATTATAAGCAGCCTGTGCCAGACGGAAGATATCATTGATGGAGGATTTGGTATCTAATTTGGCATCAAATTGTGCCGTATCACCTTCATAGGCTAGGGCAATTTGATTTTTCAAATCATTAAAGCGGTTATTGACAGGTGTAGCAGACAGCATAAGAACCTTTGTCGGTACACCGCTTTTGATGATCCGATTCATCAAGCGGGAATAGCGATTTTCACGACCTTCTTCAATCTCGGCATCAGATGATCCACCGTTTCTAAAATTATGTGATTCATCAATGACCACCAAATCATAGGTATCCCAACGATTAAGTGCTAAATCAATTCCATTTGATATTCCCTTGTCACGGCTGAGGTCTGTATGGTAGAGCACATCATACTGGAGATAGCGGTCGTAAATGGGATTGTTGACATAGTCGTGACGGTACATGTTCCAGTTATGCTCCAACTTTTTGGGACAAAGAACCAAGATCCGTTTGCCTCGATAGGCATAGTAGGTCATGACAGCAAGAGCTGTAAAGGTTTTTCCTAGACCGACCGAATCCGCCAAGATACAGCCGTTGTATCGTTCCAATTTTGAAATCAGCGACTTGACCGCATCCTTTTGAAAATCATACAAGAGATTCCAAATCTTGGTTTCCTTATACTGAACATGTTCATTTGGCAGTTGGTCTTGATTGACATCTTCTAAAAATTCACTAAAGATATTATAAAGCATGACATAGTAGAGGAATTCTGGCGAATGTTCCTTATGGGCCAAGGTCAGATTTTCTAAAACTTCCTCGGTCACATCACGGAAATATTCATCATTTTCCCAGTAATCTTCAAAGTTTCGCAGATAGGTCAAACTTTGTGGCTCTGTGTAGAGATTGCGACTGGACTTAAACAAAGAATTTTCATAACCCAGTTCCTTACGGTCAAAATTTTTCAGCTTGTCTACTGCGATGATTTGACCGTTGTCAATCCGAATGCCGTTGTCAATTTCTTCATGGACATTGATAGACTTAAACTGAGCCTTTCGACGTACCCAGTCGGCACATTCTCTGGCAAGCGATTTTTGGGTCAGTTCATTCATCAATTTGAGCTCGTACTCAGCTCCAAATATAGATGATTCTCGCTGTTTCTTGGGTATAGTATATTCGCGGTATTCTTTGGCGACTTCGTTGGTCGTGAAGGTTGGACTTGTAAAAATAAATTGCAGCTCTTCAATTTGCTCGAGCTCTTCTTTTAAAGACTGATAAGCAAACATGGAAAAGGTTGCTGCAGCCATCTTAACTTTACTGCCTTTTCCTAAATGTTCTTTTAACTGATCCCCTAAGAGAACCAGTCGGTTATCAATTTCCATAAAATCTCCTTCAAATATTGATTCCAGATGTAGTATACCATCTTTAGACAAGGATTTCTATCTCTTCATCCTCCTCACCATCTCCTCCATATCATAATCAAAAAGCAGGTCATGGCAGTCCGTAAAAAGCTGACGACGCTTGTCATCATCCACCACCGCGATATCCACTCCCCTATCGTCATAGCAATGGTACAGAACCTTTTCCTTGCTAGATAGAAAGATAAGAGATGCAGAAAGGTAGTTAAAGCCACCATGATCGGCTCGGATAATCTCCCACAAGAGAGCTTTCAAATCTTGGTCAGTGACTGTGAAAAGATAGCGTTCAAAGACCAGCACCTCTCCCGTCCAGTCCACCACTTCAATCAAGTCAGGCTCAGGACACTTGTCAAAGTTAAATTTCGATGTAAAATGCCAAAGGTAAGTGTCGATGTCCCTATCTTCCTGGCGAAGCAGCGAAAGAACCACATAGTCGTATGCTGAACTAGCCCGCCCCAAAAGCTCTACCGCACGCGCATAAGCCCTATCCAGATACACTTTTCTAGGTAGCTGCTCAGCCTCATCCGCAGGACCAATCTCAAATCGGAGCGCCACAGGGGTCGCATAAAAAAACGGACCTACCAATTGGTGTTCGCCAAATTGAAAATCTGATAGCCAATCCTGTAAATGCATGATGTATCTCCTTCTATACTTTTGTATCATTATATCACGCTTATCAAAATTCTGTCTAGTTTTCCATAGGAAAATATGATAGACTATTACTAAACACAAACTAGGAGAAAAATATGAAAACAGCATTCATTTCTGAAAAAGCCAAATCACGCTTTAATCTCAATTTTATCCTATCGCCTATCGTGGGCATTATCTTGATGATTCTAGCGGAAATTATCGGCTATATAGTCATAATGACCTTATTTTTCAACTACATCTACGACCCATTTGTATCACTAAGTTTGGAATTATTTTCCTTTGCCTTTATCAGCCTCGCTGTTATCCTCTGGGCTAGATTTCTTGAAAAGAGCTCCTGGTCTGGACTGGGCATGATAAAAAAAGGAGCCCTAAAAGACTTCCTACTGGGTTGGGGACTTGGAGCCGCTATGTTGACTGCCTGTGTCTTGCTTATGTGGGCCTTTGGTGTCGTGCAGTTTACTAGCTTCCATGTTTCGCCCGCCTTTCTGGGAGAATTTCTCATTCTGGTCTTGGCCTGGTCCGTTCAGGGAACGACCGAAGAATTACTCACTCGTGGTTGGATGTTTTCATCCCTAGCTGCCAAGCACAATATCCCTGTCGGTATCCTTATTTCTTCCCTCTTCTTCACCTTTCTCCACTTGGGAAATAATGCTATCTCCCTCATTCCTATCCTAGACCTGACCCTCTTTGCCATTCTGGCCTGTCTGGTCATGTTGAAAACAGGCAATCTCTGGGTGATTGGTGGTATCCATGCCGCATGGAATTGTTTCCAAGGAAATGTCTTCGCCTTTCCAGTGAGCGGTAACCAGGCTGTTCAAGCCTTTATTGCAGTAGAAACCTCTGGCCCAGACTGGTTGTCAGGCGGTGCTTTCGGTGTGGAAGGATCCGTTATCAGCCTCATCGTCCAAGGTCTTGTCATCGCCTGGTTGATTTACGACCTCTACTTTAAAAATAAAAATACAGCTCAATAATGAAGAAAGACTGTTGGCTAGTGATTAGCTGACAGTCTTTCTTTTAAATCCTGATAAAAAATAGCTCTGCTGATTTGATAGTAAGGTCTGACATAGAATGATAGAAGATTGAGGGTCAAGCATTCACTGATAAACCAGACAAAAAATGCCAAGTCCAAACAGAAAGCTTTCCAATAAGCTCCCTTCATCAATAGCTGACTTTCTTGAAAAACAGCTCTAGGCTGATGGTAGCGGTCCTCTGTTAGTTGGTCATATAAAACAAATACGGTCTGGGAGAAGCGATAATGGATAAAGAAATAGATTAGACTTCCAAGGACCAGAAGAATGAAGCCTGTCTGTAAGAATTGGCTTGGATGATAAAGTGCCAGCTCTGCCATTGCCCCAGGTGATAAAATCATCAAACTATGTAAAACCAAGCCGGCGATGAGATGGCCAATACCTAGGACCAGCGGTAGCCCCGCTAGAAAATCAATCAAGTAATGGAAAATCAGAGTGATTAAGACTGGTTTTGTCCACTCCTTTCTGGGAAGGAACAGACTGCCCTTTAAACTGAGCTTGTCCACTTGCCCTTTGAGAAAGTCTATTAGCTGAAGGCTTGCTAGACCAAAGAGAATGTGTATGATAGCATTTAATATCGAGCTAGTGACCAGGGCCAGAGAGAGATGGGCTACCAAACGTTCTACAACCAGACTGCTATCCTGCCTAAGCAGAAGAAAGCCTCGCAGGGCTGCAAGTAAGCCCCCGAGAAGATGACAAATAGACAATACAACTACAGGCGAAAAGGCGGCCGTCATCCCCTGGGTTGCCTCACGGATCAGGGTGGCTTCTGCCATCTTCTCCTTCATCCACATCATCATCCCTCCTTTCAACTCTCTACTTGTTAACTCAACTATTCACTCTACTAAAGTAAAAGCTAAACTACCGACGATGATATAAACCGATTACTGTCTGAGAAAAGACTTTTAAAGACAAGAGGATTTTTTGCCTTCAAGTCCTCATAAAACAAGACCCTACAGGTCCAATAATATGGATAAACATGGAAAGCTAGCAATCCCAAAGTCATGAAAATACCGATAAACCAGCCCAGGAAAGACAGGTCTAGCAAAAACAAACGCCATCTATTTCCTTTCATCAATTGCCAACTCTGTCTGAATAAGACCAAAGGTGAGGAATAGGTCCCAATTTCCACATGGTCATAGAGTAGAAATTCGACCAGGCTAAAACCATAGCCAAGAAAACCGGTCACTAAGCCACCTATGATGAGCAAGACCAGTCCTAACTGCATACCACTAGAATGAAATAAGGCACCGATGTCTGGTAGTAGTCCAAAATAGATAGCTCCTAAAGCTCCCTCATCTAACAGCGCCCAAGTAATCAAGCTGGTTCCAATCAAAATCGGCAGACTGCACACAAAGAGCAAGGCTCTTCGAATGACAACCGTTAAAACCAGCGGGAAGATATTCTTCTCATCCAGTCGGTTAAAACAATCCATGAAAGTCAGACGGCAACCTTCTTTTCGAACAACTCGTATGAGCTGAAAACAAGCGGTGATAATCAGGCATTCTATAGCCAGATTAAAAAATATGCTTGGTGGAGATAGGTGGATTTGAAAGCTACGAACACTGCCAAATTCCTCAATCGTTTTGTTAAAAATAGGGATACCAGCCCAGCCATAAGCAACCTTCAAGTAAGATGTAACCAGAGTAGAGAGGAAAGAAATCAAAATGGGGGGCATAAACAAGAAAATCATCCCATCTGTTGTACTTCTAATATCTCTTGCTTTCGCACGAATATCACTATTTAGCATAGATTACCCCTTTCGTTTAGCCTTCGGGTCTAAGACCAGCAAGGAAAAATCTCCTTGAGTTGATACCTACTATTGATAAACTAGCCTTTAATTATATATATTATACTATTTTGTACAAGAAATTTCTATGAATTCTATAAAAAAATTGCAAAAAATCCTAGTCTGAAAACTAGGATTTGATAAAATCAGATTACCAGCCTTTCTCTACTCGATGACATCAGTTCTGTTCTTCTATTCTGTATTCTAATCCATACTGGTCACGCGACAAGTAGCCGTAGTCCACCAAGTAGCGTCTTAAAATAGCATAATCATCATAGATTTCAGCTAGAAAGGCATTAACCTCTTTTTCAGTGAATGTTGAGCCTTTCTTAGCTAATTCCTCCTGCAAGTAGGTAAATAAAACTTGCTTACTCTTCAACTTTTTCGGAATGACAATCAACTTTCCATCTCGGAAAAATTTTTCGTGAATATCTTGAGCCTTCATATCTCCCTCCCAAAAATCCTAGCCCGCAGACTAGGATATCACAAGATTTACAAATTAACGAATTTCAGCACCAAGCTCCACCAAAGCCTTACTGATTTTCTCCATATACTTCGCCACTTCCTCATCCGTCAGGCTGTCCGCAGGATTTTGGAAGGTCAGGTTATAAGCCATAGATTTCTTACCAGACTCAATATTGCTGCCCGCATAGACATCAAAGAGGGTCACCTTAGTCAAGCGTTTCACGCCCGCAGACGCAATGGCATCCAAGACATCCTGATGTTTGACATCACTGTTCAAGAGCAGGGCAATATCACGGCTAACCGCTGGGAATTTGGAGATTTCGGTAAATGGCTGAGCAGGCTGGAGGGCTTCTTCAATCGCATCCAGATTGATTTCAGCCACATAGGTTTCAGGAATACCGTAGTCCTTAGCCGTTTGAGGATGTACCTGACCGACAAAGCCGATAACCGCCCCATTCAAATGGATTTCAGCTGTACGACCTGGATGCAGAGCAGCAATCTCACTAGTCGCCACAAAGTCAACAGCCAACTTGTAATGAGCAAAGATAGCTTCCAAAATTCCTTTGGCATGGAAGAAATCAACTGGCACCGCTGGTGTCTGGAAGTCTTTCTCAGCTACCAAGCCAGTCAAGACAAGGGCAAACTTGTTGATTTCTTGTGGTAGGTCCTCTTTTGGATTGCCAGACTGTTCAAAGATTTTACCGATTTCGTAAAGACCCAAATTCTTATTCTTACGAGCCACGTTGTAGGCTACTGTTTCCAGCATACCAGACACCATGTTCTGACGAAGGGCAGAGCGGTCAACGGTCATTGGCCACATGAGTTCGGTCACAGTGGTTGGACGAGCCGCAAATTCCACAGCCTTGTCAGGCGTTGTCAAGGCATAGGAAATGATTTCTGTCAGGCCTGCACCTTCTGCCAGGCTACGAACTTGGCGACGGATGCTCTGGGTCAGGGTCAACTCGCCTGCTGTTCCGTCCTCTTTCGGAAGAGTGGTTGGAAGATTATTGTAGCCATAAATACGAGCGATTTCCTCTACCAAGTCTGCTGGAATGCGAATGTCCCAACGGCGACGCGGTACTGCGACTGTAAATTGACTTACATCGCCAGTTGTTTCCATACCTAAACGACGGAAAATGTCTGCGATTTGGGCATAGTCAAGATTAGTACCGAGCGAGCGATTAACGTAATCAATGGTCGCTGTGACTGGGACATCCGATGTGTCCACGCTGCCCGCAGAAACGATACCAGACAAGACCTGACCGCCAGCCAGTTCCGCAATCATAGCAGCGGCTGTGTCCATAGCCTCCGTCAAGGTCGCTACGTTGATGCCTTTTTCAAAGCGAGAAGAGGACTCAGAGCGAAGGTTGAGACGACCTGAGGTCTTGCGGATAGACTTGCCGTCAAAGAGGGCAGCTTCCAGCACGACGGTCTTAGAGTTGTTGTCAATCTCTGTGTTGGCACCACCCATGACACCACCAAGGGCAACTGCCTTGTCCCCAACGGAAATGACGATGTCGTCGGCAATCAGGTCACGTTCTTCGCCGTCAAGCGTCACCAGGCTCTCACCCTCTTTTGCCTGACGAGCCACGATTTTCTTGCCTTCAAATTTATCGAAATCAAAGGCGTGCATAGGTTGACCGAAGTAGAGCAAGATGTAGTTGGTGATGTCAACCACGTTGTTAAGCGGGCGGATACCTGCGTTCATGAGCAGATTTTGCAACCACTGTGGACTTGGTGCGATGGTCACATTTTCAATGACACGAGCCGTGTAGGCAGTCACCCTGTCTGACTCAATGGCCACTTCAATCACATCGCTGGCCTTCTTGTCACTTTCCTCCAAGACCACCGGCTTGAAGTTGACCTTGCTGTCATAGATAGCTGCCACTTCGTGAGCCACACCACGCATAGAGAGGGCGTCGGCACGGTTTGGTGTAATGGACAACTCAATAATCTCGTCGTCGAGGTCAAGGTATGAAAAGACTGGCTCACCCAAGACTGCATCTTCTGGCAGGTGGTAGATACCGTCCGCATAGACTTTTGGTACAACTGAGTCGGACACGCCGATTTCGCTCAATGAGCAGAGCATTCCCAAAGACTCAACCCCGCGGATTTTGCCTTTCTTAATCTTGTAGTTGCCGGCGATACGAGCTCCTGGCAGAGCGACGATCACCTTGATACCAGGCTTGACATTTGGAGCACCGCAAACGATTTGCGTGATTTCTTCACCCACATTGACCTGGCAGATATTGAGGTGAGTATCTGGAATAGGCTCAGCAGATACAACCTGCCCGACAACCAACTTAGAAAGGCCAGCACTCTTTTGCTCAACACCTTCTACTTCAATTCCTGTTGTTGACATTTTTTCAGACAAGTCATGGCTTGTCGCATCAAAGTCAACGAGTTCTTTTAACCATTTGTAACTTACTAACATATTATCCTTTCTGGTGCAAAGGCCGTTTCAGTAGCCAATCCACATCAATCTTATCACCGACCGCAAATTCATGCTGGCCAAATTTTTCAAATCCGTATTTGGAATAGAATTTCTGAGCCTAGTAATTATGTTCCCAAACTCCCAGCCAGACCCAGTCACAACTAGACTGCTCTGCTTTTTCCAAAGCAAATTCAAACAAGACCTTCCCAAGACCGCGACCTTGAAAAGCCTGCAAGAGATAGATACGCTGGATTTCAAAGGCATTTTCCAACTCCTGCTCCGTCTGGGCAGAACCTTGGTTGAGCTTAAGATAACCAGCCACCTGATCATCAATCCTTAGAAAATAATGCTGGCAATTGGGGTCCGACAACTCACTAGTCAAGACCTCCAAGGAATACGACTCCTCAAAGAATGCCTCCAGTTCCTTCGGGTCATTATCGTGAGCGAAGGTCTCTGCAAAAGTCTGCTTAGCCAGCTCCTGCAAAACAGAAACCTCTTCCAAACGTATAGGATCAATCTGCATCTCATTGCCTCTCATTTCTAACTGGGTTAGGAAAGTCGCTCAATAACGATTCCCACACCTTAAATAGTGCGAGATTACGACGTTCTAAGGTTGAAAACGACATTTTTTCCAACCTTGAACTTAGTGAGGGGAGTAGGTAGACCGCCATAGCAGCTACCGTTTTTCACCTTAAACAACCTGACAAACTTACTAAATCACGACGGCTTTCAAGCGAAACGATATTTTTCGCTTGAAAGCCTAGTAAGGTAGCTAGGAAAGTCGCTTAATGGCGATTTCCGTCTTCTTAAGAGCTGGCTTTGTCAGCCTTAAGTAGTGCTACGTTAAAACTGCTCCGAGAAGCGTACATCACCTTGGTAGAAACCACGAATGTCGTTGATACCGTAGCGAAGCATGGCAATACGTTCTTGACCAAGACCGAAGGCAAATCCAGAGTACTTGGTTGAGTCAATGCCACTCATTTCCAATACTTGCGGGTGGACCATGCCGGCACCGAGGATTTCAATCCAGCCTGTCTTCTTACATACGTTACAGCCGTCACCACCGCACTTGAAGCAGGAAACATCCACCTCAACAGAAGGCTCTGTGAACGGGAAGTAAGACGGACGCAGACGAATTTGACGCTCTTCACCGAACATCTTCTTGATGATCATTTCAAGCGTACCTTTGAGGTCACCCATGGATACATTTTCACCGACAACCAAGCCTTCAATCTGGTGGAACTGGTGGCTGTGGGTCGCATCATCCGTATCACGACGGAAAACACGTCCAGGCGAAATCATCTTCAAAGCACCTTTTGAAAAATCATGCTGGTCCATTGTACGTGCCTGAACAGGTGATGTGTGGGTCCGCATAAGAATTTCTTCAGTGATGTAGAAAGTATCCTGCATATCACGCGCTGGATGGTCTTTTGGCAAATTCATACGCTCAAAGTTGTAGTAGTCTTTCTCCACTTCAAATCCGTCAACGATTTGGAAACCCATGCCCAAGAAAATATCTTCGATTTCCTCAGAAGTTTGGGTCAAGACATGACGTTTTCCGACCTTGACCTGACGACCCGGCAAGGTCACATCAATGGTTTCAGATGCTAATTGTTGTTGAATTTTCGCTGCTGCAACCTTTTGAGCTGTCTCTTCAAAGGCAGCTGTCAGCACATCACGTACTTCATTGACCTGCTTACCAACGATTGGTTTCATGTCGCTAGATAGGTCTTTCAAACCTTTCAACAAGTCAGTCAAGGACCCTTTTTTACCCAAAACCGCAACACGCAGGTCTTGTAGTTCTTTTTCTCCTTGGTGCTGGATTTCTTTTAACTTTTCTAGTGTCGTTTGGCTTAATTCAGCCAACTGTTGTTCAATATTTGACATAATTCCTCCAATAAAAAAACGCATGACACCACTCGTATCGGAGCGTTGTCACGCGGTACCATCCGTTTTCATCTGCTAAGCAGACCTTAGTTCTAAGTCCTTGCGTGAGTGAATTCGACCAACTTTCACTGATTGAGCTTGCAGTCACGGCTCAACTCCCTGGACAGTTTCCATAGGTGTACTAGTCTCACAGACTTCTATTCAATTACTTCTAGTTTAACAAAATATAGGCAGTTTAGCAACTGATTTCTTTATTCATTCACCGTGATTTCACCACTATGGTAGTTTATACTCAAGCCACTCTGCACATTGGGGACAAATACATTGAACTCTAAGCTACCGTCGGATGATTTTGCTTCTAGATGGCTTCCTACTGGAATCAAGTCATTGTTTTCTGCATAGATTAGGGTAACACGGTAGCGGACACGCTTGTTCTTGTCCAAGGCTTTTCGTACCAAGGTTTCAAAGTAATTCTGACCTGTTGAGGTAGGATCATTGGCTTGGTTAGACCAGGCTGTTTGAACCGCTATGTTTTTTGGATTGCTTGTTGAGGCATCGAATCCAGCTAGACCACCAATCAAAGCATAGCCAAGCAGATGCCCACGATCAACTGCATGATCATATTCCCCTGACAAATCATGAATTTGGTGCCAGCCAGCAGGAGTCCATGATGTACGCCCATTACCAGTTGCTTCACGATCCTTATACTGACGTGTTGACTTAGCCAATAGGGCATTGGCTACGGTTGGAACCGTTTCTCCTTGCACAGTCTTTGTCTTGTTATCCCCATAAGGTGCACTAGCCACTGAAGCATCTAAATCAGTCTTATTGCCGTTGATTAGAAAAGCTCCAGCTCCATTCCATTCAATGGAATTCCCAAGTTGTTTCCTTACTTTCTCCGTCAATACCGAACTAGCCAGCTCCTGGCTAGGTGTAAACTCGCTTGCTTGCGACTGATTGACATAATAAGAATAGTTTGCAGCATTGTCGCTGCTCGTATTATTTAAAAAGTAGCCACCACCAACTACAACAATAGTAGCTAACAAACTTAGTAGGCTCATAGCCTGTTTCTTTACATTTTTCTTCGCCATAAAATCCCCCATCAAAAAAGTAGGTTACCCTACTTTCCTGTAAATTTATTGATTAAATCCTGCCATTTTGCAGGGGATAGGACTGCAAATAAATTATCCCCATCACCAATGACACCATAGCCTACCATAAGTCCTAAAGCAAAAACCAGTAGGGCTAAAAGTGCTACGATAGCAACCAAAAGCAGATTTTTTCCAACATAGTTTAGATTTTCCTTAAACATTTTCAATTTCTCCACTTACACGTCTGATATCAGCGCCAAGTCCTGCCAATTTCTCATGGAACCGATAATAACCTCGGTCCAAGTGGGACAATTTCCCAACAATCGTTTCACCTTCAGCGACCAAACCAGCCAAAATCAAGGCTGCACTTGCCCGCAAATCCGTTGACATCACCTGGGCACCCTGCAAGGTCTGACCACCTGTAATAATAGCTGTATCACGCAAAATTTCTGAATGCAAGTCCATCCGACGCATCTCTTCTAGATGTTGGAAACGATTTTCAAATACTGTTTCAATCATGGTTGATTCCCCCTTAGCAACTGCCATAAGGGCTGTAAATTGAGCCTGCATATCTGTTGGGAAACCTGGGTGAGGCAAGGTTTTTACGGTTACGGGTTTAAGTTTATCCACTTGCGAACGAACTCGGATGCCCCCTTCTTCTTCCGTCACTTCAACACCCATTTCTAGCATCTTAGAAATGAGTGGACGGTTGTGTTCCCAGACAGCATCCTTAACTAAGACATCTCCACCAGTCATAGCAGCAGCCACCATAAAGGTCCCTGCTTCAATACGGTCTTGAACAACTTGGTGTTCAGCTCCATGCAGCTGGTCAACACCTGTGATGGTAATGGTTTCTGTACCAGCACCCTTGACCTTGGCACCCATTTTATTGAGGAAAATTGCCAAGTCAACGATTTCTGGTTCCCGCGCAGCATTTTCCAAAACAGTCGTACCTTGAGCAAGCGTTGCAGCCATCATTAAGTTTTGCGTAGCCCCAACACTTGGGAAATCAAGATAGATATGAGCCCCCTGCAATTTCTCTGCACTCGCCTCAATATAACCCGCACGTTGCTTTATCTTGGCACCAAGTGCCTGCAAGCCCTTCAAATGCAAATCAATTGGACGACTACCAATGGTACACCCACCCGGCATGGATACCTTAGCATAACCATTGCGAGCCAAAATTGGCCCCAAAATGACAATAGAAGCACGCATCTGGCTTACATACTTATAAGGTGTTTCGCTACCAAGTTTACCTGTCGCATCAATAGCTATAGTCTTTGTTTCCTCGTCAAATTTCACACGAACTCCTAAACCACGAACGACGTTGTTCATGGTATAAACATCCGACAAAATAGGCACTTGAGTTAATTTGGTCTGTCCTTGACTAGCTAGTACCGTCGCTGCCAATAATGGTAGAACAGCATTCTTTGCACCTTCGATTTCTACCTGACCCTTCAAGCCAGTTTTACTACCTTTAACAATAATTGTATCCATTTACTATCCTTTTCTTACTTAAATCACATACTTGCAAATGAGCGCCCCACCACCAACAATTCTAAAAAGAAGGTGGAAACTAAGTAGCCCAGCGCAATGGCTAGAAAGAGAATGAGCAGGTTGATTTTCTGCCGGTTTTCTCCTGTAACCTTTAACCAACGTGACCAGTCAACTGTTGTCACCAAAAGATGATGGGCCAGATAGATAAACAGGATGTGACTAAAAAATTGTAAAATTGAAATAATCATATTTTCATTATACCATGAAAACAAAAAATGAGATTGAACTAAGTCCAATCCCATCTCTTTTAGTGTGTTAATGTTTACCAACTCGAATACGGTTAATGGCCCTTTGAAGTGCAACTGTAGCACGTTTTTCCAAATCAGCATTGTGGGCCTTATGAGCTTCTTCAAGCTCTCTTTCGGCACGCAACTTAGCCCGTTCTGCACGACTGATATCAATATCACGCTCACGCTCTGCTGAGTCCGAAATTACCGTAATCATATTCTTATTGATTTCAATAATCCCACCATTGACGGCAATCCAGTCCACGTGGTTTTCATCATCTACACGGCGGACTTTCATTTCATCGATTTCCAAAACGGCAATCAGTTCCTCATGCCCGGGATAGATTCCCATCTCACCTTCGACAGTCTTTACCAAAACAAAGGCAGCATGGTGGTCATATTTCATTCCATCTGGTGTCACAATTTGAACAGTCATTTGTTCCATAAGCCACCTCTTAGAATCTCATTTTTGCAGCTTTTGCGACTACATCCTCGATTGAACCGACATTTCGGAAGGCATCTTCTGGTAGATGGTCATGTTTACCGTCTAAGATTTCCTTAAAGCCTTTAACAGTTTCTGCAACTGGCACATATGAACCTGGCATACCTGTAAATTGCTCAGCAACGTTAAAGTTTTGAGATAGGAAGAATTGAATACGACGAGCACGACCAACCAAGGTCTTCTCTTCGTCAGACAATTCATCCATACCGAGAATGGCGATAATATCTTGCAATTCTTGGTAACGCTGAAGGACACGTTTAACTTCCATGGCAACTGCATAGTGCTCTTCCCCTACGATTTGTGGAGAAAGGGCACGAGATGATGATGCCAAAGGATCTACTGCTGGATAAATACCAAGCTGGGTCAATTTACGCTCCAAGTTAGTTGTTGAGTCCAAATGAGCGAAAGCTGTCGCTGGGGCAGGGTCTGTATAGTCATCGGCAGGCACGTAGATAGCCTGGATAGATGTAACAGAACCTTTTTTAGTTGAGGTAATTCGTTCTTGTAATTGACCCATTTCCGTTGCCAGTGTTGGCTGATAACCAACGGCTGACGGCATACGACCCAAGAGGGCAGATACTTCTGAACCAGCCTGCGTGAAACGGAAGATATTGTCGATGAAAAGAAGCACATCCTGACCTTCCACATCACGGAAGTATTCCGCAATGGTCAAACCAGTCAGTGCAACCCGCATACGGGCACCTGGTGGCTCATTCATCTGACCAAATACCATGGCCGTTTTTTCAATAACACCTGACTCTTTCATTTCCCAATACAAGTCGTTCCCCTCACGAGTACGCTCACCAACACCGGTAAATACAGAAATACCACCGTGTTCTTGGGCAATGTTATGAATCAATTCTTGGATAAGAACGGTCTTACCAACACCGGCACCACCGAAGAGACCAACCTTACCACCTTTTAGATAGGGTGCTAGGAGGTCAATTACCTTGATACCTGTTTCCAAAATTTCGCTTGATGTAGATAACTCATCAAAAGCTGGTGCCTTTTTATGAATTGGCTCACGTTCAAAATCAGCAGGGAAAGGCTCATCAAGGTCAATGGTATCTCCCAAGACATTGAAGACACGACCCAGAGTTTCCTTACCGACTGGAACGGAGATTGGGCGACCTGTGTCAAGGACCTCCATGCCACGAGTCAATCCATCTGTTGATTCCATGGCAATGGTCCGAACAACGCCATCACCAAGTTCCAAAGCAACTTCAAGCACAACTTTTTGCTTGGAATCATCATTTTTGTATACAACGAGTGCGTTGTTAATCTCAGGAAGTTTATCTTCTGCTGCAAACGCGACGTCTACAACTGGTCCGACAACCTGAGTAATTTTGCCTGAACTCATTCTATTTCCTCTATTTCTATTACTCAAGGGCTGAGGCACCAGCTACAATCTCAGTAATTTCCTGAGTGATAGCTGCCTGACGAGCCCTATTGTATTGAATTGTCAAATCGTTAATGACATTCTTAGCATTATCCGTT
The DNA here is from genome assembly GCF_053545015.1 of Streptococcus sp. 32226D021BW. Taxonomy (NCBI): domain Bacteria; kingdom Bacillati; phylum Bacillota; class Bacilli; order Lactobacillales; family Streptococcaceae; genus Streptococcus; species Streptococcus sp. 32226D021BW. Next base: position 116,120 of record NZ_JBPPVC010000006.1, read on the forward strand.
GCTGTCTGCATGGCCGTCATACCAGCCGCATTTTCAGCAGTTTTGGCATCCAAAATCGCTCCGTAAATGGTTGATTCAGCATATTGGGTCAACAATTGCTCCAGAATGACTTCACGGTTTGGCTCCAATTCAAAAGTAGATGTATAACCATCCGCTTCATTGTGGTCCAAATCCTCCACTGGAAGCATCTGCTGGACACGCACCTGACTGGTCAAGCTATTGACATGGTGGTTATAACAAACATACAACTCATCAAAGAGTTCATTCTTATACATTTCAACAGACTTAGAAATGATTTTTTGAACCTCTTCAAAGCTTGGGTTGTCCGCCAGACCACGCAATTCAAAGACTGGATTGATACCACGGGCACGGAAGAAATCAGCTCCCATACTACCAATGGCAATAATTTCATACTCATCTTTTGAGTCATGGTCCTGTTCAATCATCCCCATCACAGCTTTCAAAATGCTGGAATTATAAGAACCCTTTAATCCACTGTCCGATGTAATGACAATATAACCTGATTTTTGAACTGGACGGCGAATCAGCATTGGATTGCTCGTATCTGATGCCATCAATTCTCCACGCAAGAGGTCCGTTGTAATCTGACGAACCTTGCTAGCGTAGATTTGAAAGGATTGCGCTAATTGCTCTGATTTGGCTAGTTTAGATGCCGAAACCATCTGCATGGCACCGGTGATTTGACTGGTTTTCTTAGTAGATGCAATTTTTGACTTGATTTCATTGAGAGAACCTGCCATTATTCACTCCTTTACTTAAAGACAGACTGGTCTTTGAAGGCTTGAATAGCAGCATTCAACTCATCTGTATCGGGAAGGTCTTTCGTCGTACGAATGACATCCAAAAGACTATCATAATGCAAATCAAAATATGCGTATAGCTCTTCTTCAAATGCCAAAATGTCATCAATTGGCACTGAGTCCAAGAAGCCATTTGTCAAAGCATACAAAATCAAAACCTGTTTTTCAACTGGAAGGGGCTTATGCAAGGGCTGTTTCAAAACTTCGACAGTACGACGACCACGGTTGAGTTTAGCCTGAGTAGCCGCATCCAAATCGGAACCAAACTGCGTGAAAGCCTCTAATTCACGGTAAGAAGCCAAGTCGATACGAAGGGTGCCCGCAACCTTTTTCATAGCCTTAATCTGTGCCGAACCACCTACACGAGATACGGAAGAACCCGCATCAATGGCTGGACGGATACCTGAGTTGAACAAATCATCTTTCAAGAAGATTTGTCCATCCGTGATTGAAATCACGTTAGTCGCTATATAGGCTGAAATATCACCCGCCTGGGTTTCGATAAATGGCAGAGCTGTAATCGATCCACCACCTAACTCATCAGAAACCTTGGCTGAACGCTCAAGCAAGCGGCTGTGCAAGTAGAATACATCACCTGGGTAAGCTTCACGACCTGGAGGACGGCGAAGCAAGAGGGACAATTCACGATAAGCAACCGCTTGTTTTGATAAATCATCGTAGACAATCAAGACGTGCTTGCCTTCATACATGAACTCTTCTGCCATGGCAACGCCGGCATAAGGAGCTAAGAATAGCAATGGAGAAGGTTGAGAAGCAGATGCTGTTACTACGATTGTGTAATCCAAGGCACCATATTGGCGAAGGGTTTCAACCTGCGTACGAACTGTTGATTCTTTCTGACCAATGGCAACGTAGATACAAATCATATCCTTGCCTTTTTGGTTGAGAATAGCATCAATGGCTACAGATGTCTTCCCTGTCTGACGGTCACCGATAATCAATTCACGCTGACCTCGACCAATTGGAACCAAGGCATCAATAGCCTTAAGACCAGTTTGCAGCGGCTCATTTACTGATTTCCGTTGCATAACACCTGGCGCTGGGTACTCGATTGGACGGGTTTTAGTCGTACGAATGTCACCAAGACCATCTACTGGTTGACCAAGTGGATTGATGACACGACCAATCAAGGCTGAGCCAACTGGCACTTCCATGATTTTACCAGTCCGACGAACAACAGAACCCTCACGGATATCTGTAAATTCACCAAGAATGATGATACCAACATCGTTGGTTTCTAAGTTTTGGGCCATACCAATGGTGCCATTTTCAAATACCAAAAGCTCTCCACTCATGGCATTGTCAAGACCTTGCGCACGGGCGATACCGTCACCAATGTAGGTTACGACACCAGTTTCTGTATAGTCAAAGTCAGGCTGAAAGCCTTCAATTTGTTGTTTTAGTAAAGCGCTAATTTCTTGTGCATTTATCAAAAGAACACCACTTTCTATTTTCTAAAGTTTTTTTCTAACATCCTTCAATTGTGTCCGAACACTTGCATCGATGACCTTGTGGTTAACACTCACAATGAAACCACCAAGTAGACTTTGGTCTAATTCTTCGATGATAGTTCGTACACGCAAGGAGAATCGTTCTTCCACTAACTGACGTAGTCGGTCTTTTTGCACCTCAGTCAAGGGATAAACGGAAACCACATGGGCTTCAAATTCATTTTTAAATTTACTGATTTGTAAACGGACACGCTCTAGTGTTTCCAGTAGCAAGTCTGCATGCCCATCACGAATAATATCCTCAATCAAATCATTGATTTGCCAGAAACTTGATTGGCGAACGGTTCGTACGAATGCAGCTTTTTCCTCTCTTGATACCGTAGCAGACAACAAAAGACGATTGAGTTTGCTATCATGGATAATCGTAATCAATTCAGAAAGCTGGTCATACATTTCCCAAATTTCTGCATGATCACTGACTTTTTCAACAAATGATAGAGCGTATTTTTGCACAAGGGCATTTTCTCTAGCGTTCATCTACTTTTCTCCCAGCTTATCCAAATAACGATCAATCAAATTGCTGTGGGCTGCCTGGTCTAGGTCTTCTAAAATGATTTTACCTGCCAAATCAACTGCCAACTCAGCGACTTGAATACGCAGGTTTTCCTGAGCTTCACGTTTTTCAGCTTCGATTTCCATCTGCGCTTTTTGTTTCAAGCCTTGGATTTCAACTTCTGCCTGTTCAAGAATACGTTTTTTCTCTAGTTTCGCTCGCTCAATAGCGTCTTGAATGATTTTTTGTCCTTCAACACGACCTTGAACCAATTCCTGTTCCCGTTGTTGAACCAGGTTTGAAGCAGCTCTTAATTTTTCTTCTGCCGCATCAATATCATTGGCAATCTTATTGGCACGTTCTTCAAAAATACCTGTAATACGATCCCAAGCGAATACACGAATAAGGATTATCAATATCGCAAAAGAAGCCGTTACGAGAATAAAGTTTCCAAGAACAGTGCTAGATTGCATTGCTAAAATTGTTGCCATATTTTTCTTTCCCTTTCTTACTCACCATGACCGTGGATTTTTTTGTTCAAGTACATGGATACCAGCATGACAAATACGTAGCCTTGCAAACATGAAATGAAGACAGAGAAGCCTGTCCAGACAATGTTTAGTGCAAATGCAACTGGATAAGCTACTGCACTTTGTTGTGATAGCTGTAAAAGAAGTGAAACCAAAACCTCACCTGCGTAAATATTACCGTACAAACGTAAAGCAAGTGATGCAAGGTTGGTAATTTCTTCTAAAATGTTCATCGGAGTCATTGCCAAAGGGGTCACAAAATCTTTCAGATATTGCTTAACCCCTCTACGGCGCATACCTTCGACATGACAAAAAACAGTTGCAATGGCTGCTAGTCCAAAATCGTAGGCCATGTTGGCTGTCGGAGATGTCCACAAATTATGACCTTCTGCTGTTTCCAACTTAGTCATCAAACCCAAGTTATTTGCTACCAAAAGAAAGGTGAAGACTGTGAAGAAGAACAAGGCGTACCTTTTAGCATCTTCATCTCCAAGATTTCCCTTAGTGAAATTGATGGTCAATTCGTACACATACTCCAAAACATTCTGTTTACCTTTTGGCTTCAGTTCCATTCGGCGACTAGCCCAAAAAACAAGTAAGAAAATAACGGAAATGGTTATAATAGAAACCAATACCATGGTCAGATCAAAGGTTACGGGACCAAGGGTAAGGGTTGGACTTAAATGTTCTTCCAATGGAGGTTCCCCCCTTTTCTATTTCTCTATTTTCTACTATTTCAAGACAAACATCATAGCCAAGGTTACGAAGAACGTTCCCTCGATAAAGGCAACACCCAAGAATACACCAGCCATCAACTTGCTTTGCATTTCTGGTTGACGTGCAGTCGAACTAAGGTAAGAAGCTACCAACAGTCCTTCACCAATACTTACACCAAGACAGGCCAAACCTAAAGCCAATGCGCCTAAATTCATAACGAATTCTCCTTTTAAAATTTAATACCATGTAAGGATACTCCTAAAACATCTATTTGTCAAGAAAATACCGCCTTTGGAAGCGTTTAATTCGCTATTGAAATAGAAAAAGAAAAGACCTGCTGTCTTTTCTTCCTATTTATATAGCAGAATGTATATGACTACTTTCTTCAATGAAACGTTTGGCCATATTTTCTCGATCGACCTGCTCCGTATCTAAGGTAATAGCCTCATCTGAAACCAGATCCGTATCCGCAAAAAATTCAATATGATTTTGGAGATTGTGCAATTCAACTGGCGCATCTCCACCAAACTCTCCATCAAGATTGAGAAGAAGGCGGCTGTCGGAACTAAGGTTTTCGATAGATAAAGACCTTGTCTTGATATACTCAATTAAATCACTCTCAATATGCTTCCCACCATCTAAGACCTGCCCAATCAACTGAAGAATTTCAAACAAGTTTCCAGTCTTGACCATTATCAGGGTAAAATTCCCATCATCCAATTTGGCATCTGGAACAATTTGCTCAAAACCACCAATAGAATTAGTTAAGGCGACAAATATCATGGAAATGGACCCTTCAAATCTTCCTCCATCGTGCGTCACTCGTACAGGTGTAAATTGGACTTGTGGCAAAAGCTCCGCCCCCTTGACCACATAAGCCAAATAGCCAAACATGGTTTTGAGCTGACTTGGCACACTATAAGTCAATTCTGTCAGAGTTCCTGCGGCAGCGATGTTAATGAAATAATGTTCTTGATAAAGTCCATTTTTTTCATTCTTTGCCAAGCCAATATCCATCAAAATCGTCTGGTTTTTCCCAATCAGCTTGGCTGCTTCAATCGGGTTGCCACGAGGGACCTTGAGAGCACGCGCATAGTCATTGGTCGTTCCTGTTGGAATAATAGCCATCTTTGGTCTATTTTCAAGTGGAGCAATTCCGTTGACCACCTCATTGATGGTGCCATCTCCTCCTGCTGCTATGATTAGATCAAAACCCGCTTCTGTTGCTCTTTTTGCCTCATTTTTTGCTGAATCTTTTGCGGCCGTTGTCTGGAAAGCAGATGTTTCATAGCCGAAACCTTCTAAAATTTCTAGTACGTCTGCAACATTTTTCTTCATGATTTCCTGACCAGAGGTCGGATTGTAAATCAATCGTGCTCGTTTGCGTTCTTCCATATCCTATTCCCTAAAGGCTTTCTAACCAAGCCTCGTCTTTTATTTCAATACCTAATTCCTGTGCCTTAGCTAACTTGCTTCCCGCGTCAGCCCCTGCGATGACTAAGTTAGTCTTTTTGGAAACCGATCCTGCTACGTTGGCACCTAAGGCTTCTAGCTTGGCTTTGGCTTCGCTCCGCTTCATCCGTTCCAACTTACCAGTCAAGACAACTGTCAGTCCAGACAGGGCAGCATTTTCATCGGCCACCTGTCCTAGATAGGTCAAGTTTACGGTACTTTCCTTAAGTTCCGCTAAAAGTTGCTGGGCACCTGAGCTGGCAAAGAAACTGGTCAGGGACTTGGCAATAACCTGGCCCAATCCTTCTAGAGAGGCAATCTCGTCTTGGTTGGCTTGAGCTAGGGCTTCCAAGTCTCCAAAGTTTTCTAGCAAAATCTTGCTGGCCTTGCTGCCGACATGGCGAATGCCCAGACCGAACAAGAGCCGTTCTGCTGAATTTCCTTTTGATGTCTGAATAGCTTGGTAGAGCTTGTCTGCGGACTTTTCCTTAAAACCGTCCAGGGTCAAGAGGTCGTCCACCGTCAGTTTGTAAATGTCCGCCACATCCTTGACCAGACCTGCTAGAAAGAGTTTTTCAACGATTGAAGAACCTAGCCCTGCGATGTTCATGGCATCACGGCTGGCAAAGTGTTCTAGTTTGCTCATCAACTGACTAGGGCAGATAGGATTGATGCAACGGAGGGCAACTTCGTCTTCGTAATGCTGCAAGTCGCTCTGACAAGACGGACACTGGCTTGGAACAGGCATGACTTCTTGATCTTTTCGGTACTTGTCCACCACTTTCAGAACTGCCGGGATAATGTCCCCAGCCTTGTAAACAATGACCGTGTCGCCAATACGGATGTCTTTTTCTGCGATGTAATCAACATTGTGCAAAGTAGCACGGCTAACGGTTGTTCCTGCTAGCTGAACAGGGCTGAGATTGGCTGTGGGAGTGACGACACCTGTTCTTCCGATCGTCCAATCAACTGACAGGATTTGGGCTTCTTTTTCCTCAGCAGGAAACTTGTAGGCCACTGCCCAACGAGGTGCCTTAACGGTAAAACCGAGTTCCTCTTGAATAGCAAGGTCATTGACCTTAATCACGATACCGTCGATTTCATAGGGCAAATCTTCTCGTCGCTCTGCCATTTTTTCAATAAAAGCCCAAACATCATCCATGCTGTCGGCCAACTGGTAGTCGTGGTTGGTCACAAAGCCCAGAGCATCCAGTTTTTCCAGTACTTGTGACTGGCTGGTCGCCTCAGATGGACTGGCCTCTTGATAGAGGAATGTTGCAAGACCACGCTGAGCCACCACTCCCGTATCCAGCTGGCGAAGGGTTCCTGCCGCTGCATTTCGCGGATTGGCAAACTCAGCCTCTCCCGCTTCCTGTCGCTGCTGATTAACGCGGTCAAAAGACGCTTTGGGCATATAGCACTCGCCGCGGACTGTGATGTCCACCGCTTGAGGTAGGGTCAGGGGAATATCCGCTACACGTTTGAGGTTTTCCGTGATATTCTCACCGACACTACCGTCACCACGTGTCGCACCTACTACTAGATTGCCTGCTTCATAGGTCAGGGAGATGGACAGGCCGTCAATCTTGAGTTCGCAGATATAGGTCGCCTGTGGAAATTCCTTGCGAACACGCTGATCAAAGGCATCCAATTCCTCACGGGAAAAGGCATCCTGCAAGCTAAAAAGAGGATAGACATGGCTATATTTTTCAAAGCCGTCTAAAATTTTGCCACCAACGCGATGGGTAGGACTATTTGGCAAAACCAATTCTGGATGGGCTGTTTCCAGTTCCACCAATTCTCGATAGAGTTTGTCGTATTCTGCATCAGACACGCTTGGTTTGTCTGTGCGATAGTATTCGTCGGCATATTTGTTAAGTAAGTCTACTAATTCTGATATTCTTTTTTCCATAAGACAATTATACCACGACTTAAGATGGCAACTGAAGATTTTAGTTTTGAATTAGGTTAGGAAATTTTAGATACATTTGAGCAAAAAAGGGTATAATAGATATATAAAATTTTGGGAGGTGCCTCATGGCTATCACATATAAACGACAAGACGATTTGGAAAAAATGCTGGAAGAATTTGCATCCTTTGACAAACTCGAGGAAGTTGAATTTCCAGACCCAACAAGCACTGAAAAAAATAAGCAGAAAGTTGACGATAAGTAAGGATGTTTGGATTTGAGCAACTGCCCTCTTCTGTTTTACAGGCGGGGGCTATTTTCCTATCAATTATCATTGAAGCTCTGCCCTTTGTTCTGATAGGTGCGGTTATTTCTGGTTTCATTGAGGTCTTTATCACACCTGAAAAGGTGGTCAGATTTCTACCTAAAAATACCTTTTTAGCCATCCTCTTCGGGACCTTTCTGGGCTTTGTGTTTCCTTCCTGCGAATGTGGGATAGTCCCTATTGTGAATAGGCTCTTAGAAAAAAGGGTACCTAGCTATACTGCTATTCCATTTCTAGTGACTGCTCCCCTTATCAATCCCATTGTCCTTTATGCAACCTATACTGCTTTTGGAAATTCTTGGCTTCTGGCCACCTATCGTGTTCTAGGATCAATCTTGGTCGCACTCGTCCTTGGGCTGGTCCTTGGATTTTTGGTCAAAGAACCGATTAAAAACCAACAGACTGCCTGCCAACCGACCCATGATTTTTCAGATAAAACCAACTGGCAAAAAGTCGGACTAGCTTTTATTCATGCCATTGATGAATTTTTCGATACAGGTCGATACTTGGTCTTTGGTTGCCTCTTTGCTAGTTTAGTACAGGTCTATGTTCCAACAGCTATCTTGACTTCGATTGCTCACAGCCCTCTATCAGCTATCTTGCTCATGATGGGACTTGCCTTTCTGCTCTCCCTTTGTTCTGAAGCAGATGCCTTTATCGGTGCATCTTTTCTATCCAGCTTTGGTCTAGCTCCCATCATGGCCTTCCTTGTCATTGGACCAATGGTAGATGTCAAAAATCTGCTCATGATGAAGCGTTACTTCACAGCTAAATTTATTCTGAGCTTCGTTACTATTACTTTCCTGGTTATCCTTGGCTACTGCATCATGCTAGGAGGGCTTGTATGATTCGATTTTTAATTCTCGCAGCTTATTTTGAAATGACCATGTACCTATATGTATCAGGCAAACTAGACCAGTATATCAATCTGCACTACACCTATCTAGCCTATCTGTCTATGATACTTTCCTTTATCCTAGCCATGGTTCAACTCTATGTCTGGGTAAAAAACATTGAAACACATAGTCATTTGACAAAAAAATCAGCCAAATTTGCTAGTATATTTCTCCTAATCCTCCCGCTTACAGTTGCCTGGCTCTTTCCAACAGTTAGTTTAGATGCTACTTCTGTGGCGGCTAAAGGCTATCATTTCCCCCTAGCTGCTGAAAATGACACAGCTACTCAGGCTCAGGAGGGGACCAGCGTCCAATACCTCAAGCCTGATACATCCATCTATTTTACAAAGTCAATTTACCAATCTGAGATGCGCGCAATAGCAGACCACTATTTAGCTCAAGATGAAATAGAGGTGACAAGTGATAATTACATGGAGGTCATGGAGGCAATCTATGACTATCCCAATGAATTTGTCGGTAAAACAATTGAAATGGTCGGTTTCGTTTATAATGACCCCGATAAGACTGGCCAACAATTTCTCTTCCGTTTTGGTATTATTCATTGTATCGCCGATTCTGGTGTCTACGGTCTACTCTCTACAGGAGCTTCTCAGACTTTTCCTGACAACAGCTGGGTCAAGGCCAGCGGAAAAATTAAGATTGCTTACCATCATTCCTTAAAACAAAGCCTGCCGACACTGGAACTGGAGCAAATAGAAGAAATCCAGCAACCTGAAAATCCCTACGTTTATAGAGTATTTTAGAAAAATGAAGTCATAAAGTGAATTTTCTGACAATTTATGCTATAATGAGATTTATACTCAATAGAATAGGAAAGAATTTATGTCATCACATGTATTGTTTACCATTTTTGGTGCTAGTGGCGACTTAGCCAAACGCAAGCTATATCCATCACTTTTCCGTCTGTACAAGGCGGGACATATCAAAGAAAACTTTGCTGTTATTGGAACAGCTCGCAGACCCTGGACCAAGGAATTTTTTGAGCAAACCGTCATTGAATCACTAGGAGATTTGCCCGACACACCACGTCAGGCTCATGAATTTGCAAGTCATTTCTACTACCAAAGCCATGATGTCAACGATACGGAGCATTATGTAGCTCTTCGAAAATTACAAGATGACTTGTGTGAAAAGTACGATACTCAACACAACAAGGTCTTCTTCTTATCCATGGCACCTGAATTCTTCGGAACCATTGCCAAACACCTCAAGTCTGAGAAGATCGTTGACGGACAAGGTTTTGAGCGTTTGATTATCGAAAAACCTTTCGGAACAAGCCTTGCAACTGCAAGTAAACTCAATGATGAATTGGCCGCTGCCTTCAATGAAGACCAAATATACCGTATCGACCATTACCTAGGCAAGGAAATGGTGCAAAATATCTTTGCGGTTCGCTTTGCCAATATCATTTTTGAGCATATTTGGAACCGCGATTACATCGATAACGTCCAAATTACATTTGCTGAAGCGATTGGTGTTGAGGATCGTGGGGGCTACTACGATCATTCTGGCGCCTTAAAAGACATGGTGCAAAACCATGCCCTTCAAGTTCTTTCCCTTCTAGCAATGGATAAGCCAGCCAGCTTCAAGGAGGAAGATGTCCGCGCTGAGAAAATCAAGGTCTTCCAACACTTACGTCAGCCTTCTGACGAAGACCTCAAGCGCAACTTCATCCGTGGTCAATATGCAGCAGGTTCCATCGACGGAAAAGACTACGTCAGCTACTTGGATGAACCAAATATTGCCGAAGGTTCTCAGACGGAAACCTTTGCAGGAGGTGTCTTTTTCGTTGATACTGACCGTTTCCGTGATGTACCTTTCTTCTTCCGTACAGGTAAACGTCTGACAGAAAAAGGTACGCGCGTGACCATCACTTTCAAACACGCGGAAGATATTTTTGGACAACCTTCTGAAGCCAATGTCTTGACCATCTTCATCCAACCAACTGAAGGCTTTATGCTTTCTATCAACGGTAAGGAAGTTGGTTCCCACTTTTCTCTTACTCCTGCCAAACTCAACTTCCGCCACAATGCAACTGCTCTTGGTAATTCACCTGAAGCCTACGAAAAACTATTTTTCGATGTCCTAAATGGTGATTCTACTAACTTTAGCCATTGGGAAGAAGTGAAAGCAAGCTGGAGCTTGATTGACCGCATTGTTGATTTATGGGCAAGTAACCAAGTCCCACTCCACACCTATCCAGCTGGAACTATGGGACCTGAGGCAGCCTTTGATTTGCTAGAAAGCTACGGTTGCAAGTGGGTTTGGACACCTGATGTATGGTATCGTGAACGTGGCTTATTGAAATAGTCATTTAGTTTAGCTTTGATTACTTCGTTAACTCGCTTTGCCGTACTCCACGAAAGTGACTTGCTTCGCATGTCTTATTTCCAACCTAGAACAGCCTCTAGGCTGTTCTAGCAACCTGCACCTCGTTGCCTTGTACTAAAAGCAAACTAAACGACTACATATAAAAACTGGAGCAATCCAGTTTTTTTCGGAGATAATTATGACTGAATTTAACATCATTCTCGACCAACTTGAAGCAGCCAGCCATGCTGGCACCCTCAAGCGTTATGAAAAAATTGGCGAAACTAAGCCCTACTACGGCGTTCCAATGGGAGCTATTTCTGGTATCGCCAAGGCCTATAAAAATCGCCTGGACTTGTTTGCTCCACTCTGGCAAACAGGTGTCCTAGAAGCACAATATTTAGCTATTCAAATTGCCAAAACAAAACCTGACCAGCTGGCTTCTGCTGTTTTAGAAGCTTGCCTCAATGAACAAATTTCGGTCAGTGTGCTCGATAAGTTGGCTTCCATTATCCTCAGCAAACGAAAAGACTGTAGAGATTGGGAAGAAGACTTGCTTGCCAAAGACCAAGCTATTTTGCAACGCCTAGGTTGGTTCCTCCGTGCAAAATATTTTGCTGGAAGAACTGCTTCAAATCAAGAAATTGAAGAAACTCTAGAACATATTCACCTGCATTTACAAACCGTAGACCCACAGGTTCAATGGACCATGAACCAATGCTTGGTGGAGATTGCGGTTGCCTATCCTGACTATCTGAAACAAGGTCTTGCAATCGGTCAGGAATTGGCAGTCTATGCCGATATGAAGGTTCCAAAAGGCTGTACTTCTGCCTACGCACCCGAATGGATTGAGGCATTGTTAAGGAGGAAATAAGGTGCAACATAAAGGAAGTCAGATTTTAGAAACAGAACGTCAATTTTTACGCCCTTTTCAAGCAAGCGATGTTGAATCAATTTTCCAAAACTGGACTTCAGACGAAAAGGTGACTACTTATCTGACCTGGCCAACTCATCAATCCCTTAAAGATACAGAAGACTATGTCCAGTTCTGTCTTCAATCCTATTCACAGTAAAAAACATACAGGTGGGTAATTGAGCTCAAAGAAAATCAGCAACCTATTGGAGATATTTCCGTCGTCAGTCTAGATGAACGAGTACAGGCTGCTGAATTGGGCTGGGTCTTAGGCAGTAAATGGTGGGGACAAAATTTTATTCCAGAAGCTCTTGAAGCTGTTAATCACTATTTATTGGAGGAAGTGGGTTGTTTACGGATTACAGCTGTTCACGATAGTGAAAATCGTCCTTCTGGTCGTGTCATGGAAAAAGTCGGCATGACCTACGAAGGAACTCTCCGACAAGCCGCTAGAAACAATCGTGGTATTGTGGATATTGCCATTTATTCCCTACTGCATACAGTATTGCCATTTATTCCCTACTGCATACAGATAGAAAAAGTCGCTAGTTTTTCAACTAACGACTTTTTTCAATATTACACCAATCCCTCTAAAAGTCCACGCATGAACTCTTCGGATTTAAATTCTCCGATATCATCAATTTTCTCACCAAAACCAATCAATTTCACTGGAATATCTAGTTCCTGACGAATAGCAAGAACGACACCACCTTTTGCAGTACCGTCTAACTTTGTCAAGACTAGACCTGTCAATGGAGTAATTTTTGCAAATTCCTTGGCTTGACTAAGGGCGTTTTGACCTGTGGAGGCATCTAGTGCTAAGAGGGTTTCATGCGGTGCATCAGGTAGAGTCCGTTTGATGATGCGACCGATTTTTTCCAGCTCTGCCATAAGGTTTTCTTTATTTTGCAAGCGACCTGCTGTGTCAATCATGAGAATATCCACGCCTTCTGCCACGGCACGTTTTACCCCATCAAAAACCACGCTAGCTGGGTCTGACTTTTCAGGACCAGTCACTACTGGCACATCAACACGGCGACCCCACTCGACCAGCTGGGCTACCGCACCCGCACGGAAGGTGTCCGCTGCGACCAACATGACCTTCTTGCCAGCCTGCTTGTACTTGTAGGCTAACTTACCGATAGACGTCGTCTTCCCAACCCCGTTGACACCGACAAAGAGCATGACAGTCAAATCATCTTGGAAATTGATCTGCTCGCTGAACTGACCATCTTTTTCGTAAATATCCACCAATTTTTCGATAATCACACGACGGAGTTCATCTGTCTTTTTAGCCTTCTGTAGTTTGGCTTCATAGCGGAGCTCCTCTGTCAGCGTAGAGGCAACCTGCACTCCCACGTCTGACAAAATCAGCATTTCTTCCAGTTCCTCGAAAAAGTCCTCATCAACCGAACGGAAGTTTGCAAAGAACTCATTGAGCCTTGCCCCAAATCCTGTACGCGTCTTGTTCAAGGTACGCTGGTACTTGTCCTGCTCACTTTCTTGCTCTACTGGAGCAACTTCCTCAACACGCTCTTCCTTGACCTTGGTTTGAATAGCAGGGTCAAATCCTTTTTCCTGAGCTTCTTTGACACGGGCCGCAGCGGCTTCTTTGGCTGCATAATACTGGGCCATCATGTCTAAGGTCCGTTGTTTCTGAGCTTCTTGCTCGGCATTCAAGTCAGTTGGTCCTGAACTGTCCTGTTCAGGAATAGTTGACTCCGTTTCAGATACTTTAGTGTCCTTTTCAGAAACCAACTGCTCTACTTCAAGTTCTTCAACAACTTCTTCTCTAGGCTCTTCTTGAGCCTTTTGTCCAAATAATCGATCGAATAATCCCATACTAGTCCTCGTTCAATACATAGCGTTCAACAGCCCAGGCAATGCCGTCTTCATCATTGGTCTTAGGCAAGACTACCTTGGCGGCAGCTTTTATCTCATCTGTGGCATTAGCCATAGCAACACCCATACCAGCCCATTCAATCATAGAAAGGTCATTGCCTTCATCGCCACAAGCCATGACTTCTGACTGGTCAATTCCAAGATGACCAATCAACTTAGCCAAACCATTTGCCTTGTGGACACCTTTGGGGCTCCACTCAAGCAAAATATCACGCGATTTAAAAATCTCAAAACGTTCGTGCAATTCCGCAGGAATTTTCGGAATTTGTGCATCCAAGAAATCTGCATCTACTGACGACACAGCCTTATTGTAAACGAAGTCCTCTGGCAATTCGTCATCAGTCACCTTGATTTTATTCAAAAGGGGGTTAGCAGTTAAATAGAGAGATTCGTGGGCAGCTGGTAGAGAGTATACATCACCCCCATAGACTGCATCAAGGGGTAAATCAAGTTCATTCGTCACCTGACGAATGGCACGGACTTCCTCAATGGTAAAGCCTACCTTATCCAAAACCCGACCTGTATTTTCTTGAACTAGACCACCATTAAAGGTAATGGAGTACTGTTTTTCACCCAGCAAATTCAATTCTTCCAGAAATGATCCAATGGCTTGTAAGGGACGACCAGTTGTCAAAACCACATAGACACCTCGATCACGAGCAGCCTTTAAAGCTTTTTTATTGGCCTTTGAAATCCGTTTATCAGATGTCAGAAGCGTTCCATCTAAATCTAATGCAATCAACTTAATTGCCATTTACTAATTCCTCCATGTAGGCCATCACGGCTTCTTCATTACAATGCCCAATAACCAAGTCTGCTTGTGTCTTGACTTCATCAACTGCATTTGCGGTCGCAACAGAAAAGGCTGCCAGCTTCATCATTTCTAGGTCATTTTGGTTATCTCCGAAGGCAATCAAATCCTTTCCAGACAAGCCAAAGTACTTGCATAAATGCGATAAACCAATTCCCTTATGAACACCTGACAAGATAATGTCGATTGAGGTAAAGCCCGTCGTGACAGCAGTCAATTGTTGAAAATGATGATTGATCCAGTCTTGCGCTTCTGTACGTATATCCTCATCAATATAGAGATTTAATTTAATAATATCCTCAGAGACATCCTCAAAACGCGGAAGCAAAACAATATCTTGGTAATAGTCTGATAGGACCTGATATAGATCATCTTCAACCGTATCCAACATGTACGAAGCCTTCAGACCAGATAGGGTGATATGCTGAGGTTTAACATATCCGCTCTTAATCAGTTCATCCACCAAGAATAGATAGGTTGCTGGTTTAATGGGCTCATCCATGTAAATCGTCTGATTACCATACAGAACTACTGCTCCATTTTCTGCAACCAGGGCAATATCTTCTAAGAAATCCTCAAACAAGAGTTTCAAACCTGGTAGAGAACGGCCACTTGCCGCTACAAACAGATAGCCCTCCGTTTTAAATTGAGCAAGTAAGCGGCGAAAACGCTCCTTGTCAAAATGATGATCCTCTCGTAGAAAGGTCCCATCCATATCGCTTGCAATTATTTTTTTATACAACATACAGTTCCCCTTATTTCTTCTATTATACCATAGTTCCTTTCAAATTCGAAGACTTGCTTCTCTCTTCCCACGCCGCAGGTATAAAAAAATGCATGTAACTATTTGCTAGAGTTACATGCATTTTTCAAGATATTTTCATAAAACTTACACTTTAGAAGGGTAATCCCTCATTTTTCAAGGCCATTATATCACTTTTTTCTATCAAGAATTGATGCTGACTTTGAAAAATGATTTCTGAAAACGAAATTTTCTTCATACATTTGGCCTACTCTCTTCCTTTGGTCCAGTAAAAGTAAAACCAGCGGTTCCCCACTGGTTTTTCTTATTCATTATCCCTTCACCGCAAAGTAATGACCACTTGGGCTAGCAAAGTTAAAGTTAGGGAAAGGTTCCGCATTGACTGGACTGCAAGTATCCGTCAAACCAGCGATGCGTTCTTGAAGACCTTCGATATCGTCTGTTTCAAACAAGATACTTGGCTTCATATCGATCACTTCTGGTGATACTTGGCGAATAAACTCATTTGCATAAACTGTGATAGTCGTTGTAGCTTCAGGATGTGGCTTCATATCAAAAGTTTCATAGCCCATCATCTCAGCTTCATTTAGAATCGTAAAACCAGCTGCAGACCAAAAATCCTTTTCAGCAGCAACATCATCCACATAAAACATCAATCCAAATTCTTTGGTAAACATGATTTCTCCTTTTCATTTCAATGTGGTCTATCAATAATTCCACATATTTAACTCAATCTATTTTATCTTATCAGAATGTTCTTCCTTTTGCAAAACTGGGAGCTCTGACAATTCTCTTTTCAAATTCTTAATCTCACTTTTCAATGACAAATTCTTAGTCAATCCAAGTAAGTATTGAATGAACATACCAATCAAGAGCGAGCCAATTATCACCAAAATCAAGGGCATTCTAAATTGGCCGAACAAGTAATTAACAACAACTTCCTGACGATTAGCCAAAGAAAGAACGACTGTCAAAATAATGACAAGTAGTAATCCAATAAGCGATAATTTCTGTTTCATCCTAACTCCTTTTCTACTATGATAGTCTAGCATATGTAGGTAGGAATGGCAAGGAAGTCAACTCACCACGATGGAGAATAGAAGTATAAAACCAAGCAAATTGTCTACCGCAACATCCAATTTCCCTACTATAAAGCCTAATAGCGAAAAGTTGCTACCGAAACTTCTCATTTCCAACCTAAAATGAGGCGTCAGGGTGGGGACAAACCAGCAACATGGGTTACTGGTTTTCCTATCTCCAACTTAAAACGTGGGGTAACCCACTTACAAAGAAAACCGCTTACCAGCGGTTCTCATTTCCAACCTAAAATGGTCACAAATCAGATTAAAGTGAAAAGTTGCTACCGCAACTTCTCATTTCCTACCTAAAAAGGTCCAAAAAATGAATAAAAGGAAAGACCGTCTGCCGACGGTCCCTATTTCCGACCTAAAACAACCCGTCAGGGTGGGGACTAACCAGCTACATGCGGTACTGGTTTTCCTATTTCCAACCTAACCCTTCGCTATTTCATTTCTAGACTCAGGCTGAAATAGTTCGCCGAACTATAGTTAATTGAAACAAGAACAGGACAAAAGTGCCTCAAGGAAAGTATCGCAATTTGGCAATACTTTTCTGAGGTG